>JAPSJU010000099.1 GCA_031178025.1 Agromyces sp.
GCTCGGCATCGCGGGCATGATCGTGCTCGGTGCCGCGCTGCTCGTCAGCCCGTTCCTGGCGGTCATCGTGGCGAAGCTGCGCCGGCGACGACTCCGCCGCCATGCGCCGACACCGGTCGAGCGCATCGAGGGCGGCTGGCAGGAGTTCACCGACACCGCGGCGGACTTCGGCTATCCGATCCGCGCGAATGCGACCCGATCCGAGCAGGCGGCGACCGTCGGCGGACTGGCTCCCCTCGTGCTCGCCGCGGTCGTCGATCGCTCGGTCTTCGCTCCCGACGGCCCAGCGGAGGACGACGACGCCCGCGTCTGGGTCGCGGTCGATGAGCTGGCCGAGCGCCTCGCCGCATCCCGCACGCGCCGCGAGCGTCTCCGTGCCGCGATCTCGCTGTCGTCCCTCGGCGGGTACGCTGTGACGCGGAGAGGAGCCACGCCGTGACCTGCGCGATCTGCGGAGCATCGCTCCCCGAGGGTGCGATGTTCTGCGGCGAGTGCGGCAGTTCGACGAGCGCGACCCCCGAGACGCGACGTCGACACGACCCGCGCCCGGGCGACACGACGATGATCGAGCGTCCGGCACGGCGTCACAGCGGGGTGATCAGCATCCCCGTCGAGGGCTTCAGGGCCGCGACGCCCATCCTCGGCGCCGGGTCGACCGATCCTGCGCGAAGGTCGACGCCGGCCGAGCCCGTCACCGCTCCGAGATTCGTCCTGTCCTTCAGCACGGGCGAGACGAAGACCGTCTTCGGCAGCGGCCTGATCGGGCGGAAGCCCCTCCCGCAGCCGGGAGAGGCGTTCGACCACCTGGTGCAGATCGGCGATCACTCGCTGTCCGTGTCGAAGACGCACCTGGAGTTCGGGGAACACGAGGGCGTGCTGTGGATCGCGGACCGGTTCTCGGCGAACGGGACCCTCGTGCGGCGCCCCGACGACGGCGCGGTGCGCTGCGAGCCGGGCCGACGCTATCTGGTTCCGCGCGGCAGTCGCGTGGAACTCGCCGAGCAGTTCTTCACGGTCCGCTGACGCGCTCTCCTCCTCCACATTCCGCCATGACCGGCTGACCGTCGGGCATCGGCGGATCAGAGCCGGTCGACGGGCGAATGGTGATCTGCTGTCCGAGTGGACGTCGTCGACCCGAATGCGAGCGGCCCGGTACGCCTCGCGCTTCCGGTGCACCCCGCCGAACCGGCGACGAGCGGATTCCCGTGGATGGCGATGCTCGCGCCGATCGTCGGGGCCGCCGGCCTGTGGCTCGTCACCGGCACGGCCATGGCGCTCGCCTTCGCCGCGCTCGGGCCGATCGTGGCGCTCGCGTCGGTGCTCGACGGTCGCCGTCAGGCCCGCCGTATCCGGCGACGCGGCGAGGCGGAACGAGAGGAGCGCCTCACCGAGCTCCATGCGGCCATCGACGAGAGCCATCGGGTCGAACGATCCGGCGCATGGCTCGCGACGCCGGCCACGCGCCGCCGTCTCGCAGCCGACCGCCCGCTCGACTGGCGCGACGACGAACCCGGCACGGTGCTGCTCGGCAGCGGTCCGGTACCGAGCACGCTGCGCATCGACGGGCAGCCGCTCGACGGCGACGATCACGCGGTGATCCGGCACGCCGGACGCGTGGACGACGCGCCCGTCGTCGGCTCCCTCACGGGCAGTATCGGCATCGTCGGCCCATTGCCGCTCGCGCGCGCCGCCGCCCGCGCCGTGCTCCTGCAGCTCGCTCACCGGTGCCGTCCGGGACGGGTCGAGCTCCTCACGCCGTCGGCCGCCGAGTGGGCATGGGCGGCGGGCCTTCCGCACGTCGGCGGTGGCGGGGCCTGCCGGATCCTGGTCGTCGATCCGGTCGAAACGCAGGTGCTCGAGCGGCACGCGCGCGAACCTGCTGCGGTCGTCGCGCTCGCTGGAACGATCGACGAGCTGCCGGCCGCCATCGAGACGCTGGTCATCATCGAGAGCCCTCGACGTGCGCTCATCGAGGTGCGAGGGACGAGCGCCGGGCGCCGTCCCGTCGTGCCCGAGCTGCTCGGCGAGGCGGAGTCCGCCGCATGCGTCGTGCGGTTGCGTGAGGCGGCGGAGAGGGAGAACCTCGGCTCCGGCTCCCCGAGCCTGCCGCGGCGGCTCGCGCTCGCAGACCTCGCCCAGTCCGCCTGCGCACCGGAGACCCGCTCCTCCCTCCGTGCCGCCGTCGGCATGAGCTCCACCGGCCGGCTCGAGCTCGACCTCGCCGGCAGGGGGCCGCACGCCATCGTCGCGGGAACGACCGGCAGTGGGAAGAGCGAGTTCCTCCTCGCGTGGATCGCGGCGATGGCCGTGTCGTACCCGCCTGACCGGGTGGCGTTCCTGCTCGTGGACTTCAAGGGCGGGGCGGCGTTCGAGCCGGTCCGCGGGCTCCCGCACGTCACCGGGATCGTCACCGATCTCGACGAGGACGAGGCCGAGCGCGCGGTGCGCAGCCTGCGCGCCGAGCTCACCCACCGGGAGTCCGTGCTGATGGCGGAGCGCGTCCGAGACATCAGCGACCTCCCGGCGGGGACCGAGCTCGCCCGCCTGGTGATCGTGCTCGACGAGTTCCAGGCCGTCATCGAGCGATTCCCCGACCTCGGGGTGGTCGTGGCCGACATCGCGGCGCGGGGACGGTCGCTCGGCATGCACCTGGTCCTCGCATCCCA
Source organism: Agromyces sp. (assembly GCA_031178025.1). GTDB lineage: Bacteria > Actinomycetota > Actinomycetes > Actinomycetales > Microbacteriaceae > Agromyces. Next base: position 2,667 of record JAPSJU010000099.1, read on the forward strand.
GCGGCCGAACGGCGTGGTGCGCGAGCAGGTGAGCGCCAACTGCCCGATCCGCGTCTCGCTCCGGGTGATGCAGCCGGCCGACAGCCTGGCGATCGTCGGCACGGACGCAGCGGCGAGGATTCCGGCCGACGCGCCGGGCCGAGCCATTGCCGACACGGGCGACGGAGCAGTCGTCGAGTTCCAGTCGGCACAGCTCGACGAGCGAACGCTCGCGTCCCTGCGGAACGCGGGGCGGGACATGGCCCGCGCCCGCCGCCCATGGGTGGATCCGCTGCCGGCGCGCGTCACGGCCGATCTCGTCCGCCATCCGGCCGACACGGTCGACGGCGCCGTGGAGGGCATCGTCATCGGTCTGCTCGACGTGCCGGAGCGGCAGCGTCACGAGCTCGCCGCATGGTCGCCGTCGAGCGACGGCCCCCTCCTGGTCCTCGGCGCTCCGCGCAGCGGCCGCTCGACAGTGCTCGCCGCAGTCGCCCAGGGCGCTCGGGAACGAGGCATCCCCCTTCTCGAACTCGGCGGATCGCCGAGCGCGCAATGGGACGCCCTGCACGAGACGCTGGCCGAGCTCCGGAGCGGTCGGGGAGGCGCCGTCGGCCTCCTCGTCGTCGACGATCTCGACCTGCGCTTCCGGGACTGGCCGGACGACTACCGGCAGGCCGCGATGACGGCCCTCGAGTCGCTCATCCGCGAGGGCGCGGCAGGGGGGCTGATCGCGGCAGGATCCGCAGGCGCCGCCCATCGGCTCCCGGCGCAGCTCCGCGAGGCGTTCACCGAAGTGGCCCTGCTGCGCCACCCGAGCCGAGGCGAGCTCGTGCACGCCGGAGGAGTGGGTGAGCTGTGGCGTCCACGCGACCGACCGGGGGCAGGGCAGTGGCGGGGGCATCGCGCGCAGTTCCTCGACGCGCCTCGTGCAGCGACGGAGCCTCGCCGCGCCGCGCGAGCACGGCTGGCCATCGGCTCCGAGGTCTGGGCGGTCGTCGCCTCCTCCGTGCCATCGACGGTCGACGGAATCCGCGGGGCCGGCGTGGAGCCGATGGTCCTCCGTCCGGGCGGCGATGCGGACATCCGCGCCGCGCTCGCCGCCCACCCCGTCGGGCCGGCCGCGCCGCTCGTGATCGTCGGGGACGTTGAGGCCTGGTCGGGGAGCTGGGCGGTCGCGGCCCTCGTTCGCGACAGCGCGACGATCGTCGTCCGAGGCGGTGCGCGGGAACTTCGGATGTTCGTCGCGCCGAGCGCCACGCTGCCGCCCCTCATCGACGAGCCCGCATCCCAGTGCTGGGTCATCGGCCCGTCCGCGACGGTTCGGCGGGCCGCCTGGCCGCCGCACCGCGGCAACTGAAAGCGTCGGCCCCGACCGGTGATCGGAACTGAATCCGCACTCGATCTGCTCCGAAATTAACGATTCGGACATGATCGCGTGAATGTCGCCGCGCAGTGTGGCAGTATCGATCCACCCCTAGCACGTGCTGCGAACCGAATGGAGTTCCCGTGACCGCTCGGCCCCTTCCCCAGGACCCGATGATCCGTTCCCTGATCGCGCGGGCGCAACGGGCGCAACTGAATCGACGCACACTCCTCACGGGTGCCGGTGCCGGCGCATCCGCCCTCGCGCTCGCCGCCTGCTCCACCGGGGGCGGCCAGGCGAAGCCGACGCCCGCCGCGGACGAATCAGCGACGGACAAGACGCTCAACTGGGCGAACTGGGCGGCGTACATCGACGAGGATGACGCGGGCGAGTACCCCACCCTGCGCGCATTCGAGGAGGAGACGGGGATCTCGGTGAACTACGAGGTCGCCGTCGACGACAACAACACCTACTACGGCAAGGTCAAGGACCAGCTCGCACTGGGGCAGGACATCGGGGCCGACCTCGTCTGCCTCACCGACTGGATGGTGAGCCGCTGGATCCGCTTCGGCTACACGCAGGAGCTCGACCACGGCAACATCCCCAACATCGCCAACCTCGCGCCGGCACTGCAGGATCCCGACTTCGATCCGGGTCGCGAATTCTCGCTCCCATGGCAGGGCGGCTTCGCCGGCATCTGCTGGAACAAGGAGGCGATCCCCGGTGGCCTGGCCTCGGTCGACGACCTCTGGAACCCCGACCTCAAGGGCCGGGTCGGCGTCCTCTCCGAGATGCGCGACACCATGGGCCTCATCATGCTGCAGAACGGCGTCGACATCGCGGGCGACTGGGGGGACGACGAGTTCGCCGCTGCCATCGACCTGCTCCGCAAGCAGGTCGAGGACGGTCAGGTCCGCAACATCAAGGGGAACAGCTACCTCGAGGATCTCAAGAGCGAGGACACGCTCGCGGCGATCTGCTGGTCGGGTGACATCACGGTCATCAACGCGGAGGCGGGGGACAAGTGGGAGTTCGTGATCCCCGAGGCCGGCGGCACGCTCTGGAACGACAACTTCCTCGTGCCCATCGGCTCCTCCCGCAAGGCCAATGCCGAGACGCTCATGAACTACTACTACGAGCCCGAGGTCGCGGCCGAGGTCGCGGCGTGGGTGAACTACATCACCCCGGTCGTCGGCGCGAAGGAGGCCGCCGCGGCGATCGATCCCGAGCTCGCCGAGAACCAGCTCATCTTCCCCGACGAGCAGACGCTCTCCACGGCCCACATCTTCCGCGCGCTCTCCGGGGCGGAGGAACAGAAGTACCAGGCGGACTTCCAGAGCATCCTCCTGGGTGCGTGACCGTGTCGATGCGTGAATTCGCCGAGCGTGGCGCAGACCTCGAACTGGTCGGCATCCAGAAGCGGTTCCCGGGCTTCACGGCGATCGATCACCTCGACCTCACGATCCCCGCGGGATCGTTCTTCGCACTGCTCGGCCCCTCCGGATGCGGCAAGACGACGACGCTCCGGCTCGTCGCGGGCCTCGAGGAGCCCACGCAGGGCCGCATCCTGATCGGCGGCAAGGACGTGACCGACACGAAGTCGCACGAGCGTCCCGTCAATACGGTGTTCCAGAGCTATGCGCTCTTCCCGCACATGACGATCATCGAGAACGTCGCCTTCGGCCTCAAGCGGCGTCGCATCGGCGACGCACTCCCCAAGGCCCACGAGGCGCTCCGGCTCGTCGAACTCGATCACCTCGCCCAGCGCAAGCCGCAGCAGCTGTCAGGCGGGCAGCAGCAGCGCGTCGCGCTCGCACGTGCGATCGTGAACCGCCCCGCACTGCTCCTCCTCGACGAGCCGCTCGGAGCCCTCGACCTCAAGCTCCGTCGGCAGATGCAGCTCGAACTGAAGGGCATCCAGGAAGAGGTCGGACTCACCTTCCTGCACGTGACGCACGACCAGGAGGAGGCCATGACGATGGCCGACACGGTCGCCGTCATGAACAAGGGAGCCATCGAGCAGATGGGCGCCCCGGCCCAGCTCTACGAACTGCCGCGCACGACCTTCGTCGCGAACTTCCTCGGCCAGTCGAACCTCTTCTCGGGCGAGGTCGTCGACACCACGGGCGAGGCCATCTCGATCGACGCGGCGGGCTCGCGCATCATCGTCCCGACCTCGCGCGCCCAACGTCACCACGGCATCGTGACCGTCGGGGTCCGCCCCGAGAAGGTGACGCTGCACCGTGATGAGCCGGAGCACGCCGCCCGCCGCAACCTGATCGGCCCCGGCCGGATCGTCGACGTGTCGTTCTCGGGAGTGAGCACGCAGTACATCGTCGAGATCCCGGGGCTCGGGTCCATCCTCGTCTTCGCCCAGAACGTCGGGATCGGTCCGATCGCGAGCGTCGGCGACGAAGCCTGGGTCAGCTGGGACGTGGAGCACGGATTCGGGCTCGAGGACGATGCCGCAGCGCCCGAGCGCTTCTCCGCCGACGACTCGACCACGGCGATCGCGGCGCAGCACCGCGAGGCGCTCGTGTCGGAGCTCGAGGACCGCTGACGATGGCCTTCGCCGCATTCGCCACGACCGAGGCGCAGCCGCAGGCACCGCGGCGCAGGAGTCGCATCGCACTCTTCCTGCTGTTGCCCGGCATCCTCTATCTCGTCCTGTTCTTCCTGACGCCGCTGATCTCGTTGATCCTGACGTCGCTCCAGGCGCCGCGCGAGTTCGGCGACATCGGCCAGTACGACTACGCGTTCAACTGGCAGAACTACGTGGCGGTCGTCCAGAGCTACCTGCCGCACATCGCCAGGTCCTTCGGATTCGCCCTCGCCGCGACCCTGCTGGCCCTCGCCATCAGCTATCCGCTCGCGTACTTCATCGGCGTGAAGGCGCGACGCTGGCCGCTCCTGCAGGGGCTCATGCTGGTGCTCGTGATCGCCCCGTTCTTCATCAGCTTCCTCCTGCGCACCCTCGCCTGGAAGCAGATCCTCTCCGACGAGTCGCTCATCATCACCTCGCTGAAGGCGCTGTCGCTGATGGCTCCCGACACCCACTTCACGGGAACGCCGTTCGCCGTCATCTTCGGACTCACCTACAACTTCATCCCGTTCATGACCCTGCCGATCTACACGACCCTGGAGC
>JAPSJU010000003.1 GCA_031178025.1 Agromyces sp.
ACGGGCACGGCGCTCGGGCCGTGCGCCTCGAGATCGTCCGCCGTCTCCCCGACGCAGACCACGGGCACGAGCCCATGGCGGTGTGCGGCCAGCACCTTCGCGTTGATGTCGGCGTCGGTTTCGCCGTGGTACTGGCGGCGTTCCGAGTGGCCGATGATGACGTACGCGCAGTCGAGCTGGGCGAGGAATGCGCCCGAGATCTCGCCCGTGTAGGCGCCCGAGTCGTGGGCGGACACGTCCTGTGCTCCGTACCGCAGCGGGAGCGAATCAGCCGCGACGAGCGTCTGCACCGATCGCAGGTCGGTGAACGGAGGGAAGACCGCGACCTCCGCGTCCGCGAAGTCGTGCTTCGCGTCGGCGAGCGACCAGGCGAGCTTCTGCACGAAGGCGATCGCCTGGAGGTGGTCGAGGTTCATCTTCCAGTTGCCTGCGATGAACGGGGTGCGCTTCACTGCCATCCGAGGACCTCCAGTCCGGGGAGCTTCTTGCCCTCGAGGAACTCGAGGCTTGCGCCTCCGCCCGTCGAGATGTGACCGAATTGGTCGTCTGAGAATCCGAGCTGCCGCACTGCGGCGGCGGAGTCGCCGCCGCCGACGACGCTGAGCCCGTCGACCTCGGTGAGTGCGCCGGCGACGGCGCGCGTGCCCGCAGCGAACGGCGCCAGCTCGAACACGCCCATGGGGCCGTTCCAGAACACGGTCCGCGAGCCGCGGATGTGCTCGGCGAACGCAGCTGCGGTGTCGGGCCCGATGTCGAGGCCGAGTCCGGATGCGCCGAACGGCGTCTGCTCGATCGCGTCGGCCGGGGTCACCACGTGGTCGGCGTCTGCGGAGAACGAGGCCGCGACGACCACGTCGGTCGGCAGCACGATCGAGACGCCCCGCTCCTCGGCCTCGGCGAGGTATCCCCTCACCGTCTCGATCTGGTCTGCCTCGAGGAGACTCGACGCCACCCTGTGGCCCTGTGCGGCGAGGAACGTGAAGAGCATGCCGCCGCCGATCAGCAGGGTGTCCACGCGAGGGAGCAGATGCGCGATCACGCCGAGCTTGTCGGACACCTTCGAGCCGCCGAGCACGACCGTGTAGGGGCGCTCCGGCGTCTCGGTGAGCCGGTCGAGCACCTGCAGCTCCGCGGCGATCAGCAGGCCGGCCGCGCTCGGGCGGAGCTCCTCGAGTTCGAAGACGCTCGCCTGCTTGCGGTGCACGACGCCGAATCCGTCGGACACCACCGCATCGGCGAAACCGGCGAGCTCGCCGGCGAAGGCCGTGCGCTCCGCCTCGTTCTTCGAGGTCTCCCCCGGGTTGAACCGGAGGTTCTCGAGGACCAGCACCTCGCCGTCGCCCAGCGCGTCGACCTTCGCGGCGGCATCCGCGCCGACCGTGTCGCTCGCGAAGGCCACCGGGGCGTCGATCAGCTCGCCGAGCCGTGCGGCGACGGGGGCGAGGCTGTACTTCGCGTCGGGCGCACCGTCGGGGCGGCCGAGGTGGGAGACCACGATCACGCGGGCTCCCTGGGCGACGAGGGCGTCGATGGTCGGAACCGACGCCCGCACACGGCCGTCGTCCGTGATGACCCCGTCCTGAAGCGGAACGTTGAGGTCACAACGGACGACGACACGTGCGCCGGCGAGCGGACCGAGGCTGTCGATCGTTCGCAGGGTCACGGTGACTCGCTCAGAGTCGTTCTGCGACGTACTCGGTGAGGTCGACGAGACGGTTGGAGTAGCCCCACTCGTTGTCGTACCAGCTCGAGAGCTTCACCTGGTCGCCGAGGACCCGCAGGAGGCCGGCGTCGAAGATCGAGGAGTGCGGGTCGGAGACGATGTCGCTCGAGACGATCTCGTCCTCGGTGTACTTGAGGATGCCCTTCATGGGCCCCTCCGCTGCCGCCCGGTACGCCGCCTTGACCTCGTCGACCGTGACCGGACGGGAGGACGTGACGGTGAGGTCCGTGATCGAACCGGTGGGAACCGGAACCCGGAGGGCGAAGCCGTCGAGCTTGCCGACCAGCTCGGGGAGCACGAGGCCGATGGCCTTGGCCGCACCCGTCGACGTCGGCACGATGTTGACCGCTGCAGCACGTGCGCGCCGGAGATCCTTGTGGGGACCGTCCTGGAGGTTCTGGTCCGCCGTGTACGCGTGCACGGTGGTCATGAGGCCGCGCTCGATGCCGAAGGCGTCGTTGAACACCTTGGCGAGCGGCGCGAGGCAGTTGGTCGTGCACGATGCGTTCGAGATGATGTGGTGCTGAGCCGGGTCGTAGTCCTGCTCGTTGACGCCCATGACGAAGGTCGCGTCCTCGTCGGTCGCCGGTGCGGAGATGAGCACCTTCTTCGCGCCGGCCTGGATGTGCTTGCGCGCATCCGCGGCCTTCGTGAAGAAGCCCGTGGACTCGATGACGATGTCGACGCCCAGCTCGCCCCACGGCAGGTTCGCCGGGTCGCGCTCGGCGAAGGCCTTGATCGCGTTGCCGTTCACGATGATGTGGTCGTCGTCGTAGTCGACCGTCGCGTCGAGTCGACCCGTGATGGAGTCGTACTTCAGCAGGTGGGCGAGGGTCTTGTTGTCGGTGAGGTCGTTCACCGCGACGATCTCGAGGTCGGCGCCCTGGGCGAGGGCGGCGCGGAAGTAGTTGCGGCCGATGCGGCCGAAGCCGTTGATGCCGATCTTTACAGACACGGATGTCTCCTGATTGACGGTGCGCGAATGCGCGTTTTCAAGGTGAACTGATCGGACGGCGGCGTCCAGGGACGGGTCCATGGACACCATCCGCTACGACAGTAGCAGCAGCCCTGAGGTCTTCTCGCGTGCGGTCGTGAAGCGCTGCTGCACGTTGCCCCAGTCGACGATGTTCCAGAACGCCTTGACGTAGTCGGCCCGCACGTTCTGGTAGTCGAGGTAGTACGCGTGCTCCCACACGTCGAGCATGAGCAACGGGACGATGCCGGCGGGGAAGTTCGCCTGCTGGTCGAAGAACTGCACGATGATCAGGCGCTGCCCGATCGAATCCCACGCGAGGACCGCCCAACCCGAGCCCTGCACGCCGAGCGCGGTCGCCGTGAAGTGCGCCCGGAACTTGTCGAGGGAGCCGAAGTGGTCGTCGATCGCCGAGGCGAGCTCCCCCGTCGGCGCGTCGCCGCCGTCCGGCGACATGTTCGTCCAGAAGATCGAGTGGTTGACGTGGCCGCCGAGGTTGAAGGCGAGGTCCTTCTCGAGCTTGTTGACGTTCGCCAGGTTGCCGGAGTCCCGGGCCTCCGCGAGCTGCGCGAGCGCGGTGTTCGCCCCCGTCACGTAGGTCTGGTGATGCTTCGAATGGTGCAGCTCCATGATCCGGCCGCTGATGGACGGCTCGAGTGCCGCGTAGTCGTACGAGAGTTCGGGAAGAGTGTAGTCAGCCATTGCTTCTCCTTGTCAGATGCCGGGCGTGCCGGACTCCTGCCCGGTGTGCCGCCGCCGCTCGTCGAGTCTATGCCCGGCGCCCGGACCGGCGACCGGGGTTGACGTCACACGTCGTCGAGATCGGCGGGCAGGCTCGCCTCGGTCCCCGGAACCCCCAGGTCGGCGGCGCGCTTGTCCGCCATCGCCAGCAGGCGACGGATGCGGCCGGCGACGGCGTCCTTCGTCATGGGCGGGTCCGCGTGGTGGCCGAGCTCGTCGAGGCTCGCGTCGCGGTGCGCGAGCCGCAACTCCCCCGCGTACCGCAGGTGCTCCGGGATGCCGTCGCCGAGGAGTTCCATCGCCCGTTCGACGCGTGCGCACGCGGCGACCGCCGCTTGGGCCGATCGTCGAAGGTTCGCGTCATCGAAGTTCACCAGCCGGTTCGCGGTCGCGCGCACCTCGCGACGCTGCCGGAGCTCCTCCCAGTTGCGCACCGTGTCGGTCGCGCCCATGAGGGCGAGCATGGCGCTGATCGCCTCTCCGTCGCGGATGACGACGCGGTGGACGCCACGGACCTCCCGAGCCTTGGCCGAGATGCCCAGGCGTCCTGCCGCGCCCACGAGGGCCATCGCCGCCTCGTTCCCCGGACAGGTCACCTCGAGCGCGGCGGAGCGTCCGGGGTCGGTCAGGGTGCCCTGCGCGAGGAACGCGCCCCGCCAGACGGCGGCGACATCCTCGCGGGAGCCCGTCGTGAGCTTGTTCGGCAATCCGCGCACGGGCCGACGGCGCGCGTCGAGCAGGCCGGTCTGCCTGGCGAGCGTCTCGCCGTCCAGCACGCGTACGAGGTACTGGTTCGTGCGGCGCATGCCGGAGGGCGAGATGACCGAGACATCGGGCCGCACTCCGTAGAGCTCGCCGAGGTCACGTGTCACCCGGCGGGCGACGGTCGGCGAATCCACCTCGGCCTCGATCGCGATGCGGCCCGAGATGATGTGCAGGCCTCCGGCGAATCGCAGCACCGAGGCGAGTTCGGCCGCCCGCACGCTCGTCTTCGGCACCTCGACCCGCGCGAGCTCCTCTTTCACGTCCGCGGTCAGTGCCACGTCACTTCCTTCCGTTTCGTCCGACCGGTCGCCCGGTCATTCGCGACCTCGGTCGCGATCCTTCGTGCTCACGACCACGCCCGGCAGGCGCTCGAGGCGAGCCGCCAGTTCGCGGATGAGGGCGACCGAGCGGTGCTTGCCTCCCGTGCATCCGATGGCGATGGTCGCGTGTCGCTTGTTCTCCCGCTGGTATCCGGCCATGACCGGTTCGAGTGCCGCGGCGTACGCGTCGATGAACTCCCGGGCACCCGGCTGGTCGAGCACGAATCGCGAGACCTCGGGGTCCTCGCCGCTGAGGTGCCGGAGTTCCGGGATCCAGAACGGATTCGGGAGGAACCGGGCGTCGGCGACGAGGTCGGCATCCGTCGGGATGCCGTACTTGAACCCGAAGCTCAGGATGGTGAGCCGGAGCCCCGCCTGTCCCGCCTCGGCGAACGTCTCGGTGATGAGCGTCGCGAGCTGGTGGATGTTGAGGTCGGAGGTGTCGATGACGATGTCGCTCGCCTCCCGCAGTTCCGCGAGACGCGCTCGTTCGGCGCCGATGCCGTCGAGGAGCGTACCGTCGCCTTGCAGCGGGTGGGGGCGCCGAACCGACTCGAAGCGGCGCACGAGCACCGCATCCATGGCGTCCAGGAAGACGACACGCACGTTGACGCCGGTGCGCAGGGCCTGGATGATCTCCTGCAGTTCCGAGAAGAAGTTGCGGCCGCGCACGTCGACCACCGCGGCGATCCGTGGCAGCGAGGCGCCGGCACGTTCGACGAGCTCGACGAGCGGTCGGAGCATCTGGGGCGGCAGGTTGTCGACGACATACCAGCCGAGGTCCTCGAGGGCGTTCGCGACGGTCGAGCGGCCCGCGCCAGACATCCCGGTGACGATCAGCATCTCCTGCTGTTCGGACTCACCCGCCATCGTCTCGGTTCCCCTTCCGCCGCCGACTCCCCAGCCTACCGGGGTGACGACACGCCATCGGCGCGCAGATGCCGGTACACGGTGGCAGCGAGGCCCGGCCCGAGCCCCTTGACTTCGGCGATGTCGGCTTCACTCGCGGTGCGGAGCCGCGAGACCGAGCCGAAGTGACGCAGGAGTTCCCTGACGCGGGACGGCCCGAGGCCGGGGATCTCGGAGAGCACCGTGCCGATGTCGCGCTTCCGGCGCTGCCGCTGATGGGTGATGGCGAAGCGGTGCGCTTCGTCGCGGACACGCTGGAAGAGGAAGAGGGCGTCGCTGTTCCGCGGCAGGATGACCGGGAAGTCCGAGTCGGGTGTCCAGATCTCCTCGAGTCGCTTGGCGATGCCGCAGAGGGCGATGCCCCGGACCCCCGATTCCTCGAGCGCGCGAGCGGCCGCCGCCACCTGCGGCCGGCCTCCGTCGACCACGAGCAGGTTCGGCTGGTACGCGAACTTCTTCCGTCGTTCGGATGCCGCCGCCGCCGCGGCGTCGGACCCGGCGTCCGCGTCGACCTCGGCACGTCCGGCGTCGGCGGCGGCGGGTCGGCTGCCTTCGTCCCGGGGGGTGTCGGCCGTCGCGGGCTTCGCGAGGTACGCCAGCCGCCGCGTGAGCACCTGGTGGATCGAATCGGTGTCGTCGCTCGACGCCGGGATGGTGAAGCGGCGGTACTCGTCTTTGCGCGGCAGCCCGTCTTCGAAGACGACCATCGACGCCACGATGTTCGTGCCGCTCAGGTGCGAGACGTCGAAGCATTCGATCCGCAGTGGCGCGTCCGCCATGCCGAGCGCCTCCTGGATGTCTTCCAGCGCTCGCGATCGCGTCGTGAAGTCCGCACTGCGTCGCGTCTTGTAGAGCATGAGGGACTGCTTCGCGTTCTGGGTCGCCGTCGAGAGCAACGCCGCCTTGTCGCCGCGCTGCGCTGCGCGCAGCCGCACCTTGCGGCCGCCGAGCGTGCCGAGCCAGGTCTCGAGTGCCGCCGCGTCGTCGGGAAGCTCGGGGACGACGACCTCGCCGGGCGGACGCAGTCCGTCCACGTAGGCGTTCTGCACGACCGAGTCGACGAGCTCGGCGAGCGGCACGTCGAGCTCCTTGTCGACGGTCCAGGAGCGGACGCCTCGCACCCGGCCGCCGCGGACGATGAACAGCTGCACGGCCGCCGAGAGCTCGTCATGGTCGATGCCGAACACGTCGATGTCGACCTTCTCGCCGAGCACGACGGCGCTCTTCTCGAAGAACGACTCGGCGGCCTTGAGCTGATCCCGTCGCCGTGCCGCGGTCTCGTAATCCTGCACTGCCGCCGCTTCGCGCATCTGCTGCGCGAGCTCCCCGATGATCCTGCGGTCCTGGTTCTCCATGAATGCCACGAAGCGATTCACGTTCTCACGGTGCTCTTCGATGGTGACCGTCATCGAGCACGGCCCGAAGCACCGCCCGATCTGCCCGGCGAAGCACGGCTTGCCGCTGGCCATGGCCCGTTTGTAGTCGGAGTCCTTGCAGGTGCGGATCGGGAAGAGCTTGAGCAGGACGTCGAGCGTGTCGGTCACCGCCCACACCTTCGGATACGGCCCGAAGTATCGCGCGCCCGGGATGCCGCGCCGCCGCGACACCATCGCCCGCGGCGCTTCGTCGCCGAGGGTGACGACGAGGTAGGGATAGGACTTGTCGTCCTTGAAGCGCACGTTGAAGGGCGGGCTGAACTCGTTGATGAGCGTGATCTCGAGCTGCAGCGCCTCGACGTCGTTGTCGACGACCGTCCACTCGACGGAACTCGCGGTGGTGACCATCCGGCGCGTGCGCTCGTGCAGGCTCCTCAGCGGAGCGAAGTAGTTCGACAGTCGCGCCCGCAGGTTCTTCGCCTTGCCGACATAGAGGATGCGCCGGTCGGCGTCGCGAAAGCGGTAGACGCCCGGCGCCGTGGGGATCTCCCCCGCCTTCGGACGGTACGGAACGGTGTCGCTCATCGCCTCAGCTGGCGACGTCGGCGTGCACGGATGCGGCGTCGAAGATCTCTCGGAGGAAGTAGCCCGTGTGGCTCTCGCGCACACGCGCGACCTGCTCGGGGGTGCCCGTCGCGACGACCTGGCCCCCGCCCGATCCTCCCTCCGGTCCGAGGTCGATGATCCAGTCTGCGGACTTGATGACGTCGAGGCTGTGCTCGATCACGATCACCGTGTTGCCCTTGTCGACGAGCTTGCCGAGCACCTTCAGCAGCTTGCGCACGTCTTCGAAGTGCAGGCCCGTCGTGGGCTCATCGAGCACGTAGACGCTGCGACCGTTCGACCGACGCTGCAGCTCGGTCGCCAGCTTCACGCGTTGCGCTTCGCCGCCGGACAGGGTCGTCGCGCTCTGGCCGAGCTGCACGTAGCCGAGCCCGACGTCGACGAGCGTCTTCAGGTATCGATGGATCGCCGAGATCGGCTCGAAGAACTCGGCCGCCTCGCTGATCGGCATCTCGAGGACCTCGGCGATGTTCTTGCCCTTGTAGTGCACCTGAAGCGTCTCGCGGTTGTACCGCTTGCCACCGCACACCTCGCAGGCGACGTAGACGTCGGGCAGGAAGTTCATCTCGATCTTGATGGTGCCGTCACCCGAGCACGCCTCGCATCGGCCGCCCTTCACGTTGAAGCTGAACCGCCCGGGCAGGTATCCCCGCGCCTTCGCCTCGTTCGTCTCCGAGAAGAGCGTGCGGATGCGGTCGAACACGCCCGTGTAGGTGGCCGGGTTCGATCGAGGCGTTCGGCCGATCGGCGCCTGGTCGACGTGCACGACCTTGTCGAGCTGCTCCAGGCCGGTGACGCGCCGGTGCTTGCCCGGCACCTTCCGTGCGCCGTTGAGGCGGTTGGCGAGCACCCGGTAGAGGATGTCGTTGACGAGCGAGGACTTCCCCGAACCACTCACTCCGGTCACGGCGGTGAACGTGCCGAGGGGGAATTCGACGTCGACCCCGCGGAGGTTGTTGGCCTCGGCGCCGAGCACCGTGATCATGCGGTCGCGGTCGACGGGTCGACGATGCGACGGGATCGGGATCTCCCTGCGCCCCGAGAGGTAGTCACCGGTCAGCGACCGGGTGTTCTTCAGGAGCTCGGCGTAGCTGCCCGAGTGGACGACGGTGCCGCCGTTCACGCCGGCCCCCGGGCCGATGTCGACGATCCAGTCCGCCGTGCGGATCGTGTCCTCGTCGTGCTCGACGACGATGAGCGTGTTGCCGAGGTCGCGCAGTGCGATGAGGGTGTCGATCAGCCGCCGGTTGTCGCGCTGGTGGAGGCCGATGCTCGGCTCGTCGAGCACGTAGAGCACGCCGGTGAGGCCTGAGCCGATCTGCGTCGCCAGGCGGATGCGCTGCGCCTCGCCGCCCGACAGCGAGCCGGCGGCCCGTGCGAGATCGAGGTAGCTGAGTCCCACCCGGATGAGGAAGTCGAGCCGCACCTTGATCTCGCGGAGCACCTGGGCGCCGATCGCCTGCTCACGGTCGGACAGCTCGAGGCGGTCCATGAACGCCCGCGCCTCGGTCAGGCTCAGCAGGCCGACGTCGGCGATGTTCTCGCCGTGGACGAGCACCGAGAGCACCTCGGGCTTCAGCCGCTTGCCGTCGCAGACGGGGCACGGCACCTCGCGGAGGTACTCCGCCCAGCGCGCGCGCTGCACGTCGGTCTCGGCCTGCACGTACTGCCGCTCGATGTACGGCACCACGCCCTCGAAGCCCGAGGTGTAGCTCATCTCGCGCCCGTATCGGTTGCGCCAGCGCACCTTGACCTCGAAGTTGTCGCCTCGCAGCACGGCATTGCGCGCCTCTTCGTCGAGCTCCTCCCACGGGGTGTCGAGGGAGAACCCGAGGTCGCGGGCGAGCCCGCCGAGCAGCTTCTCGTAGTAGTTGTAGAGGCTCTTGCCCTGCGAGGTCCACGGCAGGATGACGCCTTCGCCGATGCTGAGCGTGGGGTCGCCGAGGAGGAGTGCCTCGTCGACCGACATCCGGGTGCCGAGGCCCGAGCACTCGGGGCAGGCGCCGAACGGGGCGTTGAACGAGAAGGTGCGCGGCTCGATCTCGGTGAGCTGGATCGGGTGCTGGTTCGGGCATGAGAGCTTCTCGGAGAAGGTGGCCCACGCCTCGGGGCCCGTCTCGTCGACGTAGTTGATCTGGACGAGTCCGTCGGTGAGGCGCAGTGCGGTCTCGAGCGAGTCGGTGAGGCGGCCGAGCCCCTCGGGACCTGCGACGAGCCGATCGACGACGACGGAGATGTCGTGCTTGACCTGCTTCTTCAGCAGCGGAGGCTCCGACAGTCGGATGACCTCGCCGTCGACCACGGCCCGCGAGTAGCCCGCCGCAGCGAGCTCGCGGAAGAGGTCGACGAACTCGCCCTTCTTCTTCGAGACGACCGGGCTCAGCACCTGGTAGCGCGTGCCCTCCGGCAGCTCCATGAGCTGGTCGGCGATCTGCTGCACGGTCTGGCGCTGGATGCGCTCACCGCACACCGGACAGTGCGGAACGCCGATGCGAGCCCACAGCAGACGCATGTAGTCGTAGATCTCGGTGATCGTGCCGACCGTCGAGCGCGGGTTGCGGTTCGTCGACTTCTGGTCGATCGACACCGCCGGACTCAGTCCCTCGATGAAGTCGACGTCGGGCCGGTCCACCTGCCCCAGGAACTGGCGGGCGTATGCGGAGAGCGATTCGACGTAGCGACGCTGCCCCTCGGCGAAGATCGTGTCGAAGGCGAGGGAGGACTTGCCAGACCCGGAGAGACCCGTGAACACGACCATCGCGTCGCGCGGGATCTCGACGTCGACGTTCTGGAGGTTGTGTACGCGGGCCCCGCGAACGCTGAGGTGCGCGTGGGCATCGAGACGTGAAACTGGCACCCTTCGAGTTTAGGGAGCACCACCGACACGGAGGCCCCGAGGGGGCGCGCTCTCAGCGAACATACCTTCGATTCCCGGTTTCGGCGTCGCGCCCGCGCTGTCGGACGCCGCGTACGTCACCCCAAATGGCCGGCCTTCTCCATCTGGCGCAACTCGCGCTTGAGCTCCGACACCTCATCACGCAGGCGTGCTGCGAGTTCGAACTTCAGTTCGCCCGCCGCCTCGAGCATCTGGTTGTTGAGGTCGCGGATGAGCTCCTCGAGGTCGTTGGCTCCGGCGGCCGCGATGCCCTCGCGCCGCAGGTTCGGGACGGGCGCCTTCTTCCGCGCGTCCCGGCCGGCGAGGAGCGCCGCGGTGTCGGCCCCCTCGCGAGCCAGCACCTGCGTGATGTCGGCGATGCGCTTGCGGAGCGGCTGCGGGTCGATGCCGTTGACGCGGTTGTACTCGAGCTGGCGGTCACGTCGACGCGTCGTCTCATCGATGGCCGACTTCATCGAGTCGGTGAGCACGTCGGCGTACATGTGCACCTCGCCCGACACGTTGCGCGCGGCGCGGCCGATCGTCTGGATGAGCGAGGTCGACGACCGGAGGAAGCCCTCCTTGTCGGCGTCGAGGATCGCGACGAGCGAGACCTCGGGGAGGTCCAGGCCCTCGCGCAGGAGGTTGATGCCGACGAGGACGTCGTAGACGCCCGCGCGCAGCTCCGTCAGCAGTTCGACGCGTCGCAACGTGTCGACGTCGGAATGGAGGTATCGAACGCGCACGCCGGCCTCGGTGAGGAAGTCGGTGAGCTCTTCGGCCATCCTCTTGGTGAGGGTGGTGACGAGCACGCGTTCGTCACGCTCGGCCCGTACCCTGATCTCCTCGAGCAGGTCGTCGATCTGTCCCTTCGACGGCTTCACGATGATCTGCGGATCGACGAGTCCGGTCGGGCGGATGATCTGCTCGACGACCCCGTCGGCGATGCCCATCTCGTACCGGCCGGGCGTCGCGGAGAGGTACACCGTCTGACCCACGCGGTCCTTGAACTCGTCCCACTTGAGGGGGCGGTTGTCGAGTGCGCTTGGCAGGCGGAACCCGTGCTCGACGAGCGTGCGCTTGCGCGAGGAATCCCCCTCGTACATCGCC
Organism: Agromyces sp.; assembly: GCA_031178025.1. Taxonomy (GTDB): domain Bacteria; phylum Actinomycetota; class Actinomycetes; order Actinomycetales; family Microbacteriaceae; genus Agromyces. Next base: position 11,417 of record JAPSJU010000003.1, read on the forward strand.
CCGATCTGCGGGACGGTGACGTGCGACTCGTCGATGACGACGAGGAAGTCGTCGGCGAAGTAGTCGAGCAGGCAGTGCGGCGCCTGGCCGGGAGCGCGGCCGTCGATGTGGCGGGAGTAGTTCTCGATGCCCGAGCAGAAGCCGATCTGCTCCATCATCTCGAGGTCGAAGGTCGTGCGCATGCGCAGTCGCTGCGCCTCGAGGAGCTTGCCCTCGCGTTCGAGCTCGCCGAGGCGTTCCTCGAGTTCGAGGCGGATGGTGCCGATCGCCCGTTGCATGACCTCGGTGCTCGCGACGTAGTGGGAGCCGGGGAAGACGGGAACCGACTCGAGCTGCTCGACCACCTGGCCGGTGAGCGGGTGCAGGCTGTAGAGCGCCTCGATCTCGTCTCCGAACATCTCGATGCGGATCGCCAGCTCCTCGTACACCGGGATGATCTCGATCGTGTCGCCCCGGACCCGGAAGTTGCCGCGGGAGAAGTCGACGTCGTTGCGCTGGTACTGCATCGAGACGAACTTGCGGATGAGCCAGTCACGGTCGACGCGCTGGCCCACCTGCAGCGGCATCATCGCGCCGAGGTACTGCTCGGGCGTGCCCAGGCCGTAGATGCACGACACGGTCGAGACCACCACGACGTCGCGGCGGCTCAGCAGCGAGTTGGTCGTCGAGTGCCGGAGCCGTTCGACCTCGGCGTTGATCGACGAGTCCTTCTCGATGAAGGTATCGGTCTGCGGCACGTACGCTTCGGGCTGGTAGTAGTCGTAGTACGAGACGAAGTACTCGACGGCGTTGTGCGGCATGAGCTCGCGGAACTCGTTCGCGAGCTGCGCGGCGAGGGTCTTGTTGTGCGCCAGCACGAGGGTCGGACGTTGCACCTGCTCGATGAGCCAGGCGGTGGTCGCCGACTTGCCGGTGCCCGTCGCGCCGAGCAGCACGACGTCGGTCTCGCCGGCGTTGATGCGGCCGGCCAGTTCGGCGATCGCCGCGGGCTGGTCGCCGCTCGGCTGGTAGTCGCTCACCACCTCGAAGGGGCGGATGGATCGCGTGGCTTGCATATGATCCAGTCTAGGTTCGCCCGCCGACACTACTTCCTGGCGCGCTCCTCGACGATGCGCAGCCACAGCGCGTCCGCCTGGCTCATCGTCCGACCCATCGAACCGTCGGTGTCGATGACCACGTCGGCGATCTCGAGTCGCTTCGTGTTGTCGACCTGGGCGTCGACGCGGGCGGCTGCCTGCAGTGGGTCGAAGCCGCGCTCCTCCACGAGGCGCTTCACCTGCGTGCGTCGGGGGGCGTTGGTCACGACGATGAGATCGAACGGGTGGTCCACGGACGCCTCGACGAGCAGCGGCACGTCGTAGACGACGACGGCATCCGGGTCCTCGCGTCCGGCCTTCTCGATGAGCTTCGACGACAGCTCGCGCACCGCCGGATGCACGATCGCGTTGAGCTTGGCTCGTGCGCCGTCGTCGCCGAACACGAGCTCGCCGAGCTTCTGGCGATCGAGTGATCTGTCGTGACGCAGCACGCCAGGGCCGAACTCCTCGACGATCGCCGCAAGCGCGGGCGTGCCTGGCTCGACCACGCGACGTGCGAGGTCATCGGCGTCGATGTGCACCGCGCCGTGCTCGACGAGACGCCGCGCCACCGTGGATTTCCCTGAGGCGATTCCGCCAGTGAGACCGATGAGATACACGTGCACACTCTATCCGTGCGCCCCACGAGCCGGCGCAGGCGAGACGGCGTGCACGGGCTGATCGACTGCCGGCCCGGGCGCCGCACGGCTCCTGACGCCCCCGAACGCCGGAAGGCCGGCCCCGAGGGGACCGGCCTTCCTTCTGCGTATCGCCTGGGACTAGTTGCTCGAGAGCTTCTCGCGAAGCGCCGCGAGCGATGCGTCGTCGGCGAGCGTGCCCGACCCCGCGGAGTCGCTCGAGAACGTCGCGGCACCGGCGGCACCGAACGAGTCGTCGGTCGTCGCGGCAGCGTTCGCCTGAGCGACCTGCTTCTTGTGCGCCTCCCAGCGAGCCTGGGCGGCAGCGTAGTCCTGCTCCCACTTCTCGCGCTGGGCGTCGAAGCCCTCGCGCCACTCGTTGGTCTCGGGGTCGAAGCCCTCGGGGTACTTGTAGTTGCCCTGCTCGTCGTACTCGGTGAGCATGCCGTAGAGCGCCGGGTCGAACTCGGTGCCCTCGGGGTCGACGCCTTCGTTCGCCTGCTTCAGCGAGAGCGAGATGCGACGACGCTCGAGGTCGATGTCGATGACCTTGACGAAGACCTCCTCGCCCACCGACACGACCTGCTCCGCCAGCTCGACGTGCTTGCCCGACAGCTCCGAGATGTGCACGAGGCCCTCGATGCCGTCGGCCACGCGGACGAACGCACCGAAGGGAACGAGCTTCGTGACCTTGCCCGGTGCGACCTGGCCGATCGCGTGGGTGCGGGCGAAGACCTGCCACGGGTCCTCCTGCGTCGCCTTGAGCGACAGGGAGACGCGCTCACGGTCGAGTTCGACGGAGAGCACCTCGACGGTGACCTCCTGGCCGACCTCGACGACCTCGCTGGCGTGCTCGATGTGCTTCCACGAGAGCTCGGAGACGTGGACGAGACCGTCGACGCCGCCGAGGTCGACGAACGCACCGAAGTTCACGATCGAGGAGATGACGCCCTTGCGGATCTGACCCGGGTGGAGGTTCGCGAGGAACGTCGAGCGCGACTCGGACTGCGTCTGCTCGAGGAGCGCGCGCCGCGAGAGCACCACGTTGTTGCGGTTCTTGTCGAGCTCGAGGATCTTCGCCTCGATCTCCTGGCCGAGGTAGGGCGTGAGGTCGCGAACGCGGCGAAGCTCGATGAGCGAGGCCGGCAGGAAGCCGCGGAGGCCGATGTCGACGATCAGTCCGCCCTTGACGACCTCGATGACCGAACCGGTCACGACGCCATCGGCTTCCTTGATCTTCTCCACGTCGCCCCATGCACGCTCGTACTGAGCGCGCTTCTTGGACAGGATGAGGCGGCCTTCCTTGTCCTCCTTCTGGAGAACGAGCGCCTCGACGGTGTCGCCGACGCCGACGACCTCGCTGGGGTCGACATCGTGCTTGATCGAAAGCTCACGCGAGGGGATGACGCCCTCGGTCTTGTAGCCGACGTCGAGGAGGACCTCGTCGCGGTCGATCTTCACGACGGTGCCCTCGATGAGGTCGCCGTCGTTGAAGAACTTCAAAGTCTTCTCGACCGCGGCGAGGAAATCGTCAGCAGATCCGATGTCGTTGATCGCGACCTGCTTGGGTGCCTTGGTCGTTGCGGTTGTCATGTAGTGAATGCTCCGTAAAGGACAGAATCGAGCCCATCGCGTGGTAGAGCGTTGTGTAGTTCCGCGATGGGCATGCGGACAGGGATGTCACACGAGTGACGCTCCATCCTAGCGGAATGCGTCGGCCTGCGGCAACCGCGCCCGACTGTCCCCCACGCAGCGCGTCACCGAGCCGCGGCCGAGTCGCCGGCGTGAAGCGTGACGCGGAGGGCGGGCTCCAGCTCAGGATGCCGGAACCGGTACCCGGCCGCCTCGAGGCGCTCGGGGACGACCCATCGGCTCTTCAGCACGAGTTCGGTCTCTGTGCGGATGAGGATCGCGCCGATCTCGAGCATCCACCGGTACGCCGGCATGCCGAACGGCACTCGAAGCACGTCCCGCAGCGTGCGCATGAGGGTGCGATTGTCGGTCGCGACCGGCGCGCTCACGTTCACGACGCCGTCGAGGTCGGGGCGCTCGACGAGGAAGTCGATGACACCGACGACATCGTCGAGGTGCACCCAGCTGAATCGCTGACGCCCTCCGCGAGCGGCGGTTTCGTGCTGGATTCCGGCACGCCGCCGGGTGGTGCTCGACGGCCAACGTCCGTCGAGCTGCGGCCCGCCGAGTCCGGACCGCACGAGGCGGGCGAGGGGGATGAGCACCCCTCCGTCGCCGAGGACGATCGCCATCCGCAGGGCCACCCTGCGGGTGCTCGGCAGCTCTGGCTCGAACAACGCGGCCTCCCACGCTCGTGCGACGTCGACCGAGAACCCCTCGCCGAGCTCGCCGGACCCCTCGGCCATGGGCCGGTCCTCGGCATGGCGGTAGATCGTGGCCGTCGAGGCGTTGATCCACAGGGCCGGCGGTCGATCGCAGGCGGTGATCGCCGCAGCGAGCTGACGCGTGGTGTCGATCCGCGAACGCATGATCTCGGCGCGATTGCGTGCCGTGTATCGGCAGTTGACGCTCTTCCCCGCCAGATTGACGATGGCGTCCGCCCCATCGAGGGAGCGACGGATCCCAGGGGCGTCGTCCCACGCCACGTCGGCGCCCGCGCGGCCGATCGTCGAGACCTCGGCTCCGAGCCCGCGGAAGTGCGCCGTCAGCCGTCGGCCGATGAAGCCGGATGCGCCGGCGACCACCACTCGCGTCACGACCGGCCGGACCCATCGAGCAGCGCGGTGCGCAGCGTGTCCAGGCCGACTCCCCCGAGGTCGAGGGCCCGGCGGTGGAAGGCGCGGATGTCGAACGCCGCGCCCGCGCTCCGCCGTGCTTCGTCGCGGAGCTGCTCCCAGATGCGCTGGCCGACCTTGTACGACGGAGCCTGTCCCGGCCACCCGAGGTACCGGTTCACCTCGAACCGGACGAACCCGTCGTTCATGTTGACGTTCTCGCTCAGGAACTCGTAGGCGTACTCGGCCGTCCACCGACCGCCGCCGTCCGGACGGGGCTTGCCGAGGTGCACGCCGATGTCGAGCACCACACGGGCGGCGCGCATGCGCTGGCCATCGAGCATGCCCAGGCGGTCGGCGGGGTCGTCGAGGTAGCCCAGCTCCTCCATGAGCCGCTCGGCGTACAGCGCCCAGCCCTCGGCATGACCCGAGGTTCCGGCGAGCTGGCGGCGCCAGGTGTTCAGCTTGCCCCGGTTCACGACGGCCTGCCCGATCTGCAGGTGGTGACCCGGCACGCCCTCGTGATAGACGGTCGTGAGCTCACGCCAGGTGTCGAACTCCGTCACCCCGTCGGGCACCGACCACCACATGCGGCCGGGCCGGCTGAAGTCATCGGTGGGCCCCGTGTAGTAGATGCCGCCCTCGTGCGTCGGCGCGATCATGCACTCGAGCGTGCGGATCTCGTCGGGGATGTCGAACTGGCTCGCGCCGAGCTCCGCGACGGCGCGGTCGCTCACCTCCTGCATCCATCGCTGCAATGCGTCGGTGCCGTGCAGCTTGCGGGTCGGATCGCCGTCGAGGAAGGCGATCGCCTCGGCGACGGATGCATCGGGCACGATCTGCCGGGCGATCGCCTCCTGCTCCTCGACCATGCGGGCGAGCTCGCCGATGCCCCACTCGTACGTCTCGTCCAGGTCGATCACCGCGCCGAGGAAGCGCCGGGACTGCAGTGCGTACTGCTCGCGCCCCACCCCGTCGCGTTCGCCGGCGACGGGAAGGAGCTCGTGCTCGAGGAAGGCGGCGAACTCACCGTAGGCGGCGCCGGCGTGCGTGGCTCGGGCGTCGAGGTCCGTACCGAGCGACGCCGGCACGTCGCCCGTGCGCCCGGCGACGAATTCCGCGAAGAACCCGTCGGGCCCCTCGAGCTTGTGCGCCTGGGCGGCGACCTCGCGCACCTGGCGCGCCGCGGGAACCGTGCCCCGCTCGATGCCGAGTCGGAGCGTTGCGATGTACCCATCGAGGGCGGCGGGAACCTCGGCCAGACGCGCGGCGATCGTCTCCCAGGCGTCGGCGCCGTCGGTGGACATGAGGTCGAACACCTCGCGGATCTCCTGAGCGGGACTCGCGATCACGTTGAGGTCGCGGAGCGGCAAGCCGGCATCGTGCGCCTCGAGTCCCAGCGCGAGCTCGCCGCGCAGGTCGGCGAGGGTGACGGCGTCGACGTCGTCGACGGGCGTCGCGGTGTCGAGCTCGGCGATCGTGCTCCGCATCGCCTCGGCTCGTGCCTCCAGCCCGTCGGGAGAGTAGTCGCCGAGCTTCGCATCGGCCTCCTTCCGGCCGATGTAGGTGCCGAGCGTGGGGTCGAGTGCGACGGCGGTGTCGACCCACGCCTCGGCGATCCGGTCGATCTCGGTCGGGGTCCGGTCAGTCGATGCCATACCGGGAGCCTATGGCAGGCGGCCGACGCGCCCCGGGAAGGAGCCGCGGATGCCGCGTCAGTGAGCCGCGTCGTCCCAGTTGGCGCCGCGGCCGATCTGCACGTCGAGCGGAACGAGAAGCTCCGCGGCATGCGACATCCGATCGCGCACGAGCGCTTCGAGCACGTCGGACTCCCCTGACGCCACCTCGAAGATGAGCTCGTCGTGCACGGTCATGAGCATTCGGCTCCGCAGGCCCTTCGCCGTGATGTCGGCTTCGACGCTCGCCATCGCGATCTTCATGATGTCGGCCGCGGAGCCCTGGATGGGCGAGTTGAGCGCGGCGCGCTCGGCATTCTCGCGGTGCACTCGGTTCGGGCTCGCCAGGTCGGGGAACGGCCGCCGCCGGCCGAAGATGGTCTCGGTGTAGCCGTCGACCTTCGCCTGCTCGACGACTCCGCGGAGGTAGTCGCGCACGGCACCGAAGCGCTGGAAGTACTCCTTCATGAGCTGGGTCGCCTCGGCCCGGTCGATGCGGAGCTGCTTCGAGAGACCGAACGCGCTGAGCCCGTAGGCCAGGCCGTACGACATGGCCTTGACCTTGGTGCGCATGAACGGCGTCACGTCGGCGGGGTCGACCGAGAACACGCGGGCGCCGACGAAGCGGTGCAGGTCCTCACCGGAGTTGAACGCCTCGATGAGGCCCGGATCTCCCGAGAGGTGCGCCATGATCCGCATCTCGATCTGGGAGTAGTCGGCCGTGAGGAGCTCGACGAATTCCGGACCGTGGCGGAACGCCTTGCGGATACGGCGCCCGTCCTCCGTGCGGATCGGGATGTTCTGCAGGTTGGGATCATTGGAGGACATGCGGCCCGTCGCCGCCCCGATCTGTCCGTAACTCGTGTGGATGCGACCGTCTGCGCCGATGGCCTTGTCGAGCGACTCGACGATCTGCCGAAGCTTCGTCACGTCGCGATGCTCGAGGAGGTAGCCGAGGAAGGGATGCGGGTTGGACTCCTGCAGGTCGGCCAGTGCGTTCGCGTCGGTCGTATAGCCCGTCTTCGTGGCTCGGGTCTTCGGCATGCCGAGCTGCTCGAAGAGGACCTCCTGCAGCTGCTTCGGAGAGCCGAGGTTCACCTCGCGGCCGATCTCCGCGAACGCGGAGGCGGCCAGCGCCGCCGCGCGCTCGCCCAGTTCGGAGGAGAGCGCCACGAGCTCCCCGTGCTCCACGGTCACCCCGCGCAGTTCCATCGCCGCGAGCACCGGGACGAGGGGCATCTCGACCTCGGCGAGGAGCCGTCGGGAACTCTCCGAGAGCGCGCGCAGCACGACGGGCGCCAGGCGGAGGGTGTACCAGGCGTACTCTGGCGCACCGGCATCCGACCCCTCCTCGGGGACCAGTTGCGACGGATCCGCCTGCGGCACCGTCTCGCCCAGGTGATACGTCACGAGGTCGGCGAGGGAGCGCTCGGTGAGGTTCGGGCGTACGAGCCAGCCCGCGACGAGCGGGTCGAGCACGAGCCCGTCGAATGCCAGGCCGGAACGGGCGACGGCCTTCAGCTGGGACTTCGCGTCGGTCACGATCTTGGGCGCGTCGCTCGCCAGCCAGGCCTCGAACGGCGCCACGTCGCCGGCACCGGCGCGCCAGGCGAGGTGCACCGTCTCGTCGGACGTGGCGATGCCCGCACCGACGACCGACCCGTCGACGACCTCGAAGCTCAGCCCCAGGCCGGCGGGCTCCGCGGCCACGGCCCGTTCGAGCCATCGGCCCAGCTCGTCGCCGGCGAGTCGCCGAGGGGTCGGCGCGCTGGGCGCGGGCGCGGCCGGGGCGGTCTCGACCGGCGTCGGCGCCGGAGTCGCGACCGCGCTGCCGTTGGACTCCCCTGCCGCGATCTTGACCACCCGCTCGAGCAGCGTGCGGAACTCGAGCCGCTCGAAGAGCGGCCGTACCCCCTCGACATCGATCGGCTTGGCCTGGAGCTCGTCGATCGTGACGTCGAGCTCGACGTCGCTCACCAGCTGGTTCAGCCGGCGGTTGCGGATCGCATTCTCCTTCTGGTCGCGGAGGTTCTGGCCCACCACACCCTTGATCTCGTCGGCGTGCGCGAGGATGCCCTCGAGGTCGCCGTAGAGCCCCAGCCACTTGACCGCGGTCTTCTCCCCCACCTTCGAGATGCCGATGAGGTTGTCGCTCGTCTCGCCCACGAGCGCCGCGACGTCGGGGTACTGCTCGGGACGGATGCCGTAGCGTTCGACGACAGCGGCGGCATCGTAGCGCTTCAGCTGCGACACGCCCTGGGTGTTGGGGTAGAGCAGGATCACGTCGTCGTTGACGAGCTGGATCGTGTCCCGGTCGCCCGACACGAGGAGCACCCGATACCCCTCTGCCCTTCCGCGTGCGGCGAGGGTCGCGAGGATGTCGTCGGCCTCGTAGTCGTCCTTCTCGATGGTCCGGATGCCCATCGCCGTGAGGGCGTCCTGGAGGAGGGGCACCTGCCCCTTGAACTCGGCCGGCGTATCGCCGCGGGTGCCCTTGTACTCCGCGAACTCGCGCGTGCGGAAGGAGGTCCGCGACTTGTCGAAGGCCACCGCGAGATGCGTCGGCTTCTCGTTCGCGAGCAGCAGGAGCAGCATCGACAGGAAGCCGTGGATGGCGTTGGTGTGCTGCCCGTCCTTCGTCGAGAAGCTGTCGACGGGGAGGGCGTAGAACGCACGGAAGGCCAGCGAATGGCCGTCGATCACGAGGAGGGTGGGCTTGTCTGCGTCCGGCACCCCCCAAGCCTACAAGCGGCCGCCCACACCGATCCGCCGGTCCGAGCGACGCGGTCGAGAGGTGCGGCGGGCCGCCGGAGATGGCGAACGCCGCGACGAGGGATCTCGACGCGGCGTCCGGTGGTGCGGGCCTTCCGGCCCTACTTCTTCGGCGAGAGCTGCTCGATGATCGCCTGCGAGACGTCCTTCATGGTGAGGCGGCGGTCCATGGACGCCTTCTGGATCCAGCGGAACGCCTCGGGCTCGGTCAGCCCCATCTTCTCGTTCAGCAGCCCCTTGGCCCGGTCGACGAGCTTGCGAGTCTCGAACCGCTCCACGAGGTCGCCGACCTCGGCCTCGAGCGCGATGATCTGGGCGTGCCTGGCGAGTGCGATCTCGATCGCCGGCAGCAGGTCGTTCGGGGTGAACGGCTTCACGACGTAGGCGAGGGCGCCGGCCTCGCTCGCCCGCTCGACGAGCTCCTTCTGGCTGAAGGCCGTGAGGAGCACGACGGGGGCGATGTGCCCCTTCGAGAGGCGCTCGGCAGCCGAGATGCCGTCGAGCTGGGGCATCTTCACGTCCATGATGACGAGATCGGGGCGGAGCTCGGTCGCGAGCGCGACGGCGGTCTCGCCGTCTCCCGCCTCTCCGACGACCTCGAAGCCGTTGTCGCGCAGGATCTCGACGATGTCGAGGCGGATGAGCGACTCATCCTCGGCCACGACGACGCGGCGCGGCGCCGACTGGGTTGATTCCGTGTCTGTCACGCAGGAAAGCCTACGGTATTCTGAGCGAGGCCTTTGGCCGGTGTGGCGGAATGGCAGACGCGGAGCACTCAAAATGCTTTGCCCGAGAGGGCGTGTGGGTTCGACCCCCACCACCGGCACGGAACGGCGCTGATCGGCGAGGGCGCATGCCGCGAGCGGGCGCGGCGACGGCCCGGTCGTCCCTCTCGGAACGCCGGGCCGTGTCGTGCGGGTCAGAGCACCTCGCCGACGACGTGCACGCGCACGTCGTTGGTGGTCCCCGGGATTCCGGGGGGCGAACCGGAGATGATGACGACCTTCTCGCCCTTGACGGCCTTGCCGGTGCTCGCGAGCACGTCGTCCACCTGGCCGACCATCTGGTCGGTGTGCGTGACCCGGTCGACGACGAACGACTCGACGCCCCAGTTGAGCGCCATGCGGCGGCGGATCGCAGGGTCCGGCGTGAAGGCGAGGATCGGGATCTCGGAGCGCAGTCGCGACATCCGTCGCACGGATTCGCCCGACTCCGTGAAGACGCACAGGTACTTCGCCTCGACGAAGTTCGCCACCTCCACGGCGGCGAGCGTGATCGCCCCTGCCTGTGTGCGGGGCTTGGTGCCGAGCGGCAGGATGCGGTCGAGCCCGTGCTGCTCGGTGGACTCGACGATGCGGGCCATGGTCTTGACGGTGACGACCGGGTACTCCCCCACGCTCGTCTCACCGGAGAGCATGACGGCGTCGGCTCCGTCGAGCACGGCGTTCGCGACGTCCGAGGTCTCGGCCCGCGTCGGAACCGGGCTGTGGATCATGGACTCGAGCATCTGCGTCGCGACGATGACGGGCTTGGCGAGCCGACGCGCGACCTCGACGGCCCGCTTCTGGACGATCGGCACGGCCTCGAGCGGCAGCTCGACGCCCAGATCGCCGCGGGCGACCATGATGGCATCGAACGCCTCGGCGATCTCGTCGAGCGCGTCCACCGCCTGCGGCTTCTCGATCTTCGCGATGACCGGCACGCGACGACCCACCTCGTCCATGATCTCGTGCACGCGCTGGATGTCGGCCGCGTTGCGCACGAACGACAGGGCGATGAGGTCGGCGCCGAGCTCGAGGCCCCAGCGGAGGTCGGCCTCGTCCTTGTCCGAGAGTGCCGGCACGTTCACGGCGACGCCCGGGAGGTTGATGCCCTTGTTGTTCGAGACCGGGCCCGCCACGACGACGCGGGTGGTGACGACGGTGCCGTCGGTCTCGACGACCTCGACGCGCACCTTCCCGTCGTCGATGAGCAGGAAGTCGCCGGGGTTCACGTCATCGGGCAGGCCCTTGAAGGTCGTGCCGACGATCTCCTTGGTGCCGAGGATGTCCTCGGTCGTGATCTTGAAGATGTCGCCTTCGGCGAGCTCGTGCGGACCGTCCTCGAACTTGCCGAGCCGGATCTTCGGCCCCTGCAGGTCGACGAGCACGGCGACGGCGCGACCCGAGTCGTTCGCGGCCTTCCGAACGTTCTGGTAGACCCCCTCGTGCACGTCGTAGGTGCCGTGGCTGAGGTTCATCCGCGCGACGTCGACGCCCGCATCGATGATCGCCCGGATCTGCTCGTAGCTCGATGTCGCCGGCCCGAGGGTGGCGACGATCTTCGCTCGTCTCATGTGGTGTGTGCTCCCGTGTTCCGCGCCGCAGCGCTGGGTCGTGGTCGTCAGGCGCGCCGTCGACGCGCCGGGGTCAGATGGAGAACGCGCGCGCGTGGGCCGCGATCGGGCTCGGCAATTCGGTGTCGCCTTCAAGGTACCGGTCCACTGCCGACGCCGCAGCGCGTCCCTCGGCGATCGCCCACACGATGAGCGACTGGCCTCGTCCGGCGTCACCCGCGACGAAGACGCCGGGCTGCGCGGTGGAGTAGTCGCCCGCACGCTCGATGTTGCCCCGGTCCGTGACGGGGAGCCGGAGCTGCTCGTCGAGCTCACGCGTCTCGGGCCCCGTGAACCCCAGCGCGAGCAGCACGAGATCGGCGGGGATCTCACGCTCGGTGCCCGCCTTCGGCACGCGGCGTCCGTCGAGGTACTCGGTCTCCGCGACCCGGATGGCCCGCACCTCACCGACGTCGTTCGAGAGGAACTCGACGGTGGACGCCAGGAAGTGGCGGTTGCCGCCCTCCTCGTGCGCGCTCTGCACCTCGAAGAGCGTCGGATGCATCGGCCAGGGCTGCTCGGGCGGGCGTGATGCGCTCGGCTCCTTCCCGATGGCGAGGTTGGTCACGGAGAGCGCACCCTGCCGGTGCGCGGTGCCGATGCAGTCGGCGCCGGTGTCGCCGCCGCCGAGGACGACGACGTGCTTGCCCTCCGCGGTGATCTGGTCGAACACCTGGTCTCCGGCGAGGTGCCGGTTGGACTGCGTGAGGTACTCCATCGCGAAGTGCACGCCGGGCAGGTCGCGTCCCGGGATGGGAAGGTCGCGCGGCACGATGGCGCCGGTCGCGACGACGACGGCGTCGTACCGCTCGCGCAGCTGCTCCCACGAGATGTCGACGCCGATGTTCACGCCGGCGCGGAAGCGAGTGCCCTCAGCGGTCATCTGGGCGAGGCGCAGGTCGAGGTGCTTCTTCTCCATCTTGAAGTCGGGGATCCCGTAGCGCAGCAGGCCGCCGATGCGGTCGTCACGCTCGAACACCGCGACGGTGTGCCCGGCCCTGGTGAGCTGCTGGGCAGCGGCGAGCCCGGCAGGGCCCGAGCCGACCACCGCGACGGTCTTGCCCGTGAGCCGCCCCGGCGGCTGCGGCTGCACCCAGCCGTTGCCGAAGGCCTCGTCGATGATCGAGACCTCGACCTGCTTGATCGTGACCGCCGGCTGGTTGATGCCGAGCACGCACGCCGACTCGCAGGGCGCCGGGCAGAGCCGGCCCGTGAACTCCGGGAAGTTGTTCGTCGCGTGGAGGCGTTCGATCGCGGCGCGACCCTCGCCGCGCCACATGAGGTCGTTCCACTCCGGGATCAGGTTGCCGAGCGGGCAGCCCTGATGACAGAACGGGATGCCGCAGTCCATGCATCGTCCGGCCTGGCGGCGCAGCTGGGCGGGGTCGCCCTGCTCGTAGACCTCTTTCCAGTCCATGATCCGCACCGGAACGGGGCGCCGCTTCGGCAGCTCCCGCTCGGTGACCTTGAGAAAGCCCTTCGGGTCAGCCACCTGTCACCTCCAATATCCTGTTCCAGACGACGTCGCCGTCGGGGTCCAGCCCCTCGTCGACCGCGCTCTGGCGGGTGCGGAGCACCGCGGCGTAGTCCCGCGGCAGCACCTTCGTGAATCGGTCGAACGCCGCGTCGCCCTCGGCGAGCAATCGGGCAGCGACGGCCGATTCGGTCGTCTCGAGGTGCTGCTCGAGGAGGTCGCGCACGATCTCGCGGTCGGCGCTGCCCAAGGGCAGCAATTCGAGTTCACCGGAACTCAGCGACTCCCGGTTCACGCGCCCCTCGTGCAGCTCCAGGATGTACGCCGTGCCTCCGGACATTCCCGCGCCGAGGTTCCGGCCGGTCTCGCCCAGGATCAGGGCGAGCCCGCCCGTCATGTACTCGAGCGCGTGGTCGCCCACGCCCTCGACGACCGCCGTCGCCCCCGAGTTGCGCACGAGGAACCGCTCGCCCACGATGCCGCGGATGAACATGCTGCCTCGCGTGGCCCCGTAGCCGATCACGTTGCCGGCGATGACGTTGCGCTCGGCGACGAAGCCGCTGTCCCGTGGCGGCCGGACGATGATCTGGCCGCCCGACAGCCCCTTGCCGACGTAGTCGTTCGAGTCGCCTTCGAGTCGCAGCGTGATGCCGCTCGGGAGGAACGCGCCCAGCGACTGGCCGGCGGACCCGGTGAGCGTCACATTGATGGAGCCCGTGGGAAGCCCGTGCTCACCACGCCGCACGGTCACCTCGTGGCCCAGCATCGTGCCGACGGCGCGTTCGGTGTTGGTGATGGGCAGCTCGATGGTGATCGAGCCCCCCTCCTCGAGCACGATGGCGCTGCGACGGATGAGCTCGTTGTCGAAGTGCTCGCCGAGCTCGTGATCCTGCTGGCGGAGGTTGCGACGTGGCTCCGCGTCGGAGAAGTCGGGGCCCACGAGCACGGGAGAGAGGTCGAGGCCCGAGGCCTTCCAGTGCGAGACGGCACGATCCACGTCGAGGAGCTCGCGACGACCGATGACCTCGTCGAGCGAGCGGTAGCCGAGGGCGGCGAGGTACTCCCGCACCTCCTGCGCGATGAACTCGAAGAAGTTCACCACGAACTCGGGCTTGCCCGTGAAGCGCTTGCGAAGCTCGGGGTTCTGCGTCGCGACACCCACCGGGCACGTGTCGAGATGGCAGACGCGCATCATGACGCAGCCCTGCACGACGAGCGGCGCCGTGGCGAACCCGAACTCCTCCGCACCGAGCAGCGCTCCGATGATGACGTCGCGCCCGGTCTTCAGCTGCCCGTCGACCTGCACGACGACACGGTCGCGCATCCCGTTCAGCATGAGCGTCTGCTGGGTCTCGGCGAGGCCGAGCTCCCACGGGGTCCCCGCGTGCTTGAGCGAGTTCAACGGACTCGCACCGGTGCCGCCGTCGTGTCCCGAGACGAGGATCACGTCGGCGAGGGCCTTCGCGGTACCGGCGGCGACGGCGCCGATGCCGGACTGGCTCACGAGCTTGACATGCACGCGCGCCTTGGGGTTCGCTCGCTTCAGGTCGAAGATCAGCTGCTTCAGGTCCTCGATCGAGTAGATGTCGTGGTGCGGAGGCGGCGAGATCAGGCCGACACCGGCCGTGGCGTGACGGGTACGCGCCACCCACGGGTAGACCTTCGTCGGCGGCAGCTGCCCGCCCTCACCCGGCTTGGCGCCCTGCGCGAGCTTGATCTGGATGTCGTCGGCGTGGGTGAGGTACATGCTGGTCACGCCGAATCGGCCGGACGCCACCTGCTTGATGGCGCTGCGGCGCTCGGGGTCGAGCAGGCGGTCGAGGTCTTCTCCGCCCTCGCCGGTGTTCGACTTCGCGCCGAGGCGGTTCATCGCGATCGCCAGCGACTCGTGCGCTTCCTTCGAGATGGAGCCGTAGCTCATGGCGCCGGTCGAGAATCGCGTGACGATCGACTCGATGGACTCCACCTCGTCGATCGGCACGGGCGGCCGCGTCCCGGTGCGGAGCGCGAACATGCCACGGAGCGTCATGAGCTCTTCGGCCTGCGAGTCCACGAGCGAGGTGTACTCGCGGAAGACGTCGTACCGGCGGTTCCGCGTCGAGTGCTGGAGCCGGAAGACCGTCTCGGGGTTGAACAGGTGCGGCGAGCCGTCACGACGCCACTGGTACTCGCCGCCCGTCGCCAGCCGCTCGTGGACGCGAACCGCCGCGTCCTCGGGATACGCCACGCGATGGCGGTGCAGGTTCTCCGCGGCGACCACGTCGATGCCGACTCCGCCGAGCTTCGAGACGGTGCCCGTGAAGTACTCGTCGATGAACTCCTGCGAGAGCCCGACCGCCTCGAACGCCTGGGCGCCCGCGTACGACGAGATCGTCGAGATGCCCATCTTCGACATGATCTTCAGCACGCCCTTGCCGAGCGCCTTGATCACGTTGTGCACGGCCTCCTCGGGCGTGACGCCGACGATGACCCCGGCGCGCACGAGGTCCTCGCACGTCTCCATGGCGAGGTACGGGTTGACCGCCGACGCCCCGTAGCCCACGAGCAGTGCGACGTGGTGCACTTCGCGCACGTCGCCGGCTTCGACGACGAGGCCCACCTTCATGCGGTTCTCCGAGCGGATGAGGTGGTGGTGCACGGCCGAGAGCATGAGCAGCGACGGGATCGGCGCGAGGTCGCGGGTGGAATCCCGGTCGCTCAGCACGATGAAGGACGCGCCCTCCTCGATCGCCTCATCGACCTCATCGCAGAGTTCGTCCAGGCGTGCGCGCATGGCCTGGGGGCCGTCGTCGACCCGGTAGAGGCCCTTCAGGGTCTTCGTCGTGCGGGATCCGACGCGCGGGTCGATGTGCACGATCTTCGCGAGCTCGTCATTGTCGATCACCGGGAAGTCGAGCGACACCTGGCGCGCGTGGTCGGGACCGGCGGTCAGGAGGTTCCGCTCCGGACCGAGCGACGAGCCGAGCGAGGTGACGACCGCCTCGCGGATCGAGTCGAGCGGCGGATTCGTCACCTGCGCGAACTGCTGCGTGAAGTAGTCGAAGAGCAGCCGCGGGCGCTCCGACAGCACAGCGACGGGGGTGTCGGAGCCCATGGCGCCGAGCGGTTCCTGACCGGTCTTCGCCATCGGCGTGAGCAGGATCCGCACCTCCTCCTCGGTGTAGCCGAACGTGCGCTGACGACGGGTCACGGATGCGGGCGGGTGCACGATGTGCTCGCGCTCGGGAAGCTCGGAGAGGCGGATGCGTCCGCGCTCGAGCCAGTCGCCCCACGGCTCGGATGCCGCAAGCTCGGCCTTGATCTCGTCGTCCTCGATGAGACGACCGGCCTCGGTGTCGACGAGGAACATGCGCCCGGGCTGCAGGCGCCCCTTGCGCACGATCCGGCTCTGCTCGATGTCGAGCACGCCGATCTCGCTCGCGAGCACGACGAGCCCGTCATCGGTGACGACGTAGCGCCCCGGGCGGAGCCCGTTGCGGTCGAGGGTGGCTCCGACGAGCGCGCCGTCGGTGAAGACGATCGCGGCCGGCCCGTCCCACGGCTCCATGAGCATCGAATGGTATTCGTAGAACGCGCGGCGAGCCGGGTCGATCTCGGTCTGGTTCTCCCACGCCTCGGGCACCATCATCATGATGGCGTGCGGGAGGCTGCGTCCCGAGAGGGTCAGCAGCTCGACGACCTCGTCGAACGAGGCGGAGTCGCTGGCGCCGGGGGTGACGATCGGCAGGATCGGGTCGAGGTCGCCGAGCACCTCCGACTCGAGCTGGGACTGGCGCGCACGCATCCAGTTGCGGTTGCCCTGGATGGTGTTGATCTCGCCGTTGTGGGCGATCATGCGGAACGGCTGCGCGAGCGGCCACGACGGGAACGTGTTCGTGGAGTAGCGCGAGTGCACGAGCGCGAGCTTCGAGGCGAATCGCTCGTCGGAGAGGTCGGGGTAGAACGGCTCGAGCTGGAGCGTCGTGACCATGCCCTTGTAGACGAGCGTGCGGCAGGAGAGCGACGCGAAGTACAGCTCGAGCTCGCGCTCCGCGCGCTTGCGGAGACGGAACGCCAGCCGGTCGAGCGCGAGGCCCTCGAGCCGGGCGCCCTCGGAGTTCGTCGCCGAGGAGCGGACGAACACCTGCTGCACGACGGGCATGGCGGCACGGGCCAGGGACCCGAGTTCGTCCGGGCGCACCGGGACCTCGCGCCATCCGATGATCTCGAGGCCCTCGGATGCCGCGAGCTGGGCGAGACGACGCTTCACGCTGCTGCGCGACGTCGGGTCGACCGGCAGGAAGGCGTTGCCGACGGCGTACGAGCCGGCGTCCGGCAGTGGGAACGACGCCACCGCGCGGAGGAACTCGTCGGGCACCTGCGTGATGATGCCCGCGCCGTCGCCGGTGCCGGCGTCGGATCCGACGGCACCGCGGTGCTCGAGGTGCCGCAGCGCATCGAGCGCCGCGGTGATGATGTCGTGGCCGGCGGTGCCCCGCAGCGTCGCGACCATCGCGAGGCCGCAGGCGTCTTTCTCGGCGGCGGGGTCGTACATGCCCTGGGCGTCGGGAACGAGACCGAACCTCGAGAAGGGTGGAGTGAGCGACACGTGGAACCGTCCTCATCAACTAGTAGACAGCGGGGGACGTCGTCGGCCCATCGGAGGGATGTCACGACGCATGGTGCGGCGTCGCGTCGGAGAACGTAGGAGTGGGGCGCTACGGAGACGTAGGACGGCTCGAGCTTGTGGCTGCCGTTTCGCCCGCGAGATTCTCGCCCTCGACGCCATCGTCGAGAGAATCGGAGTCGGAGTCGGACCCGGATTCCTCCGAGTCTACCTCAGCATCGTCGCCCTTCCATTCACGGCCGGGAACGTACGGGCTCGGCTCGTCGCCGGTGTGGCGGCGCCGCTGCACGAGGAGGAGCACGATGCCGAGGATGAT
>JAPSJU010000448.1 GCA_031178025.1 Agromyces sp.
CGCCTCGTCGACGATGGGGGCTTCGTAGGTGGTGAGCGACATCACGCCTCGCTCTCGGCGCCGGACCGCGAGCGGGCGACGATCGACGAGGCCGCGAAGTTGATCACGAGGGTGATCAGGAACAGCACGAGCCCCGCGGCCATCAATGCCGACAGGGCGAACTCGCTCGCCTCGCCGTAGCGGAGGGCGATCAGCGCCGACACCGAGTTGCCGCCGGTCTTCAGCACCTGCCAGTTGATGGTGAAGATGGGCGAGATGATCATGTACACCGCGATCGTCTCGCCGAGGGCGCGACCGAGCCCCAGCATGGTGCCGCCGATGATGCCGCCGCGTCCGAACGGGAGGACGACCGCCGTGATCATGCCCCAGCGCGTCGAACCGAGGGCGAAGGCGGCTTCGCGCTCGCCCGCCGGGGCCTGCATGAACGCCTCGCGCATGATCGACGTCTGCGTCGGCACGACCATGAGGCCCACCACGATGCCCGCGATGAACGCCGACGAGGTGAACGCGCTCGCGTCGGTCAGCGGGGCGCCGCCCTGGTCGCTCACGGCGAAGAACGGGATCCAGGCGAAATAGGTCGAGATCCAGCGTGACACCGGGATGATGCTCTCCTGCAGGAAGAACACGCCCCACAGGCCGAACACGACGCTCGGCACCGCCGCCATCAGGTCCACGAGCGTGATCGACCACTGCTTGAGGCGGCCCACCATCACTTCGGAGATGAGCAGCGACGTGCCGAGGGCCAACGGCACCGACACGCACACGGCGATGACCGCGATGGTGATCGTGCCGGACAGCACGGCGGCGATGCCGAACTTCCCGGTCTCGGGCGACCACTGCTGCTCGATCAGGAAGTCGATCCCCGCCGCCTGGATGGCCGAGCCCGCCCGCAGCGAGAGGAAGAGGCCCACCGCCAGCATGATGGCCACCGTCAGGCCACCGGCGGCGTAGCTGACCGCGTGGAAGGCCACGTCGGACCGCGTCGGCCGGGGCGTCACCGATCGCGGCTCCTGGCGGGGGGTCGGGTCGAGGGCGTCGCCACTGAGCAGCACCGTCGTCGTGGTTCCGACGAGGCCGGATCCGTCACTCATGACCGAACACTCGTCGGTATGGCGACATGCGCATCTGGAACCTCGTGGAAGCAGGGATCTGGCCGGCGCCGCGGCGCCCGTGAACGGCTTCACCGTCGCCGCGGAAGGTGAACGATCGACGTCGCGCGCACGAAGGAGGACTGGACTGGGAATGGCGACCGGGCACGTCAGCCGCGTTTGTCCCTCGCAGTGGGGGTGGGCGTCGGGGTCGCGGTGGGCGTCGGCGGTGTGGTCTCGCGCGGCGCCGCCGCAGCCTCGAGCAGCGTGACCGTCGTCGTCACGGCCAGGAGGACACCCGAGCCGGGGTCGGTGCCCACGATGGATCCCGCGTCGACCCCCGCCGTGGGCCTCGATCGGATCGACACGGTGAATCCTGCCCGCTGCAACGCCATGAGGGCGTCGGCGCGCTCCAGCCCGACCACCTCCGGTATCCGGTTGAAGCCGGACGCGACCGTCAGCGACACGGTGCTTCCCGTCTCGAGCGCGGCGCCGGC
>JAPSJU010000100.1 GCA_031178025.1 Agromyces sp.
CCTCGGCGACCTGGTCGAGGTCGAATGACTGCCGCACCTGGATGCGATACGTCGAGACCGGTGTCTTCACCTGTGTTTCCCCTGTCGCTGGCGATTCCGCGGCGGTACGCGATGCGCTATCTCTCCGGCGTCGCCGTCGGCGACGGCGCGGCGCCCGCCGCGGTCGTGGTGCCCGACGGCGCCGCCGGATGGTGCGCGGCGGCGCGCTCGGCGAGCGATGCGGCCACCGAGTGGTCGAGCCCGGAGTCGTACTCCGTATGCGCACGGAGCACGAGCATCGACCGCCCCTGGAGGGGGAACGTGGCGCCGCCGGGAGATGGCGGCGCATCCGTCAGCCGGCCGCCGGTGTCGATCACGACGTCCCACGTCCGCTTGACGCGGGCGGGGATCGTGAACTCGGTCACCTCGGGTTCGGCGTTGTAGAAGAGCAGGAAGTCGACGTCGGTGATCGGCTCGCCGCGCGCATCCCGCTGGCGGATCCCCTCGCCGTTCAGGTACACGCCGACGGCTCGGCCCAGCGGGGCGTCCCAGTCTCCCGGCCGCATCGGGCTGCCGTCGGGCCGCAGCCACTCGATGTCGGGCAGGGGGGCGCCCTCGCCGTCGTCGTCGCTCTCGACCGGCCGGCCGTCGAAGAACCGGCTCCGGCGGAAGGTGGGATGGTCCTTGCGCAGCCGTGCGACGGCTGAGGTGAACTCGATGAGCGGCCGGTCGGCGTCGTCCCAGTGCACCCAGCTCAACTCGTTGTCCTGCGCGTAGGTGTTGTTGTTGCCCTGCTGGGTGCGACCGAGTTCGTCGCCGTGCAGCAGCATGGGCACCCCCTGCGACAGCAGCAGCGTCGCGATGAAGTTGCGCTGCTGCCGAGCGCGCAGGGTCAGCACCTCGGGATCGTCCGTGTCGCCCTCGACGCCGCAGTTCCACGAGCGGTTGTGCGATTCGCCGTCGTTGTTGTCCTCGCCGTTCGCCTCGTTGTGCTTCTCGTTGTACGAGACGAGGTCGCGGATGGTGAATCCGTCGTGCGCGGTCACGAAGTTGATGGAGGCGACGGGCTTGCGGCCGCTGTTCTCGTACAGGTCGGCGGAGCCGGTGATCCGCGAGGCGAACTCGCCGAGGCTCGAGGGCTCGCCCCGCCAGAAGTCGCGCACCTCGTCGCGGTACTTGCCGTTCCATTCCGACCACTGCGGCGGGAAGTTGCCCACCTGGTACCCGCCGGGTCCGACGTCCCACGGCTCGGCGATGAGCTTCACCTGCGAGACGACGGGGTCCTGCTGCACGAGCTCGAAGAAGCTCGAGAGCCGGTCGACGTCGTAGAACTCGCGGGCGAGCGTCGCGGCGAGGTCGAAGCGGAACCCGTCGACGCGCATGTCCGTGACCCAGTACCGCAGGCTGTCCATGATGAGCTGGAGTGAATGGGGGCTGCGGACGTTGAGCGAGTTGCCCGTGCCCGTGTAGTCGGTGTAGTACCGCTTGTCGTTCTCCTCCAGCCGGTAGTACGCCGCGTTGTCGATGCCGCGGAACGCGATCGTCGGCCCGAGGTGGTTGCCCTCGGCGGTGTGGTTGTAGACCACGTCGAGGATGACCTCGATGCCCGCCTCGTGCATCGCCCGCACCATGCTCTTGAACTCCTGCGCCTGCTGTCCCAGGTCACCCGTCGAGGAGTACTCGTTGTGCGGGGCGAAGAACCCGATCGTGTTGTATCCCCAGTAGTTGCGCAGGCCCTTCTCGGCGAGGGTGGAGTCCTGCACGAACTGGTGCACCGGCATGAGCTCGATCGCCGTGACGCCGAGCTTCTGCAGGTGCTCGATGACGGCCGGGTGGGCGACGCCGGCGTAGGTGCCCCGGAGGTCATCGGGGACATCCGGATGCAACTCGGTGAGGCCCTTCACGTGCGCCTCGTAGATCATCGTCTCCGAGTACGGCGTGTTCGGGTGGCGATCGCCGGCCCAGTCGAAGAACGGATTGATGACGACGGAGTGCATCACATGGGCGGCGGAGTCGTCGTCATTGCGGGAGTCGGGATCGCCGAAGTCGTAGCCGAAGAGCGACTGGTCCCAGTCGAACCCGCCCGCCATGGCCTTCGCGTACGGGTCGAGCAGGACCTTGTTCGGGTTGGCCCGCTGGCCGTTCGCCGGGTCCCACGGCCCGTGCACCCGGAAGCCGTACCGCTGGCCCGGCTGCACGTGGGGAAGGTAGGCATGCCACACGAACGCGTCGACGTCCTCGAGCTCGACGCGCGTCTCGGTGCCGTCCTCGTCGAACAGGCACAGCTCGATCCGTTCGGCGGCCTCGCTGAAGATCGCGAAGTTCGTACCGCTGCCGTCGAAGGTCGCGCCGAGCGGGTAGGCGGTTCCGGGCCAGGCTTCCATCTGCACTGCTCCGCTCACTCGGCTCGAAGTGCCGTGTCGACCACGCGCTTCGCCTCCGCCTGCACCTGTGCCAGGTGGTCGGCGCCCTTGAACGACTCCGCGTAGATCTTGTAGACGTCCTCGGTGCCGCTCGGACGTGCCGCGAACCAGGCGTCGGCGGTCAGCACCTTGACGCCGCCGATCGCGGCGTCGTTGCCGGGCGCCTTCGACAGCTTGGCGGTGATCGGGGCGCCGGCAAGGTCGGTGGCGGCGATCGCGTCGGCCGTGAGCCTGCCGAGCGCGGACTTCTGGGCGGGCGTTGCCGCGGCATCCGTGCGCTCGTAGGCGGGATCTCCGAAGCGCTCGACGAGCCGGCGGTAGAGCTCGGAGGGCGACGAGCCGGTGACTGCGCGGATCTCGGAGGCGAGCAGGCACAGCAGGATGCCGTCCTTGTCGGTCGTCCACACCGAGCCGTCGAAGCGCAGGAACGACGCGCCGGCGCTCTCCTCGCCGCCGAAGCCGACGGAGCCGTCGAGGAGGCCGGGAACGAACCACTTGAAGCCGACGGGCACCTCCCAGAGGCGGCGGCCGAGCGACTCCGCGACGCGGTCGATCATCGAGCTCGAGACGAGGGTCTTGCCGATCGCGGCATCCGCTCGCCAGTCCGGCCGATGGGTGAAGAGGTACTCGATCGCCACGGCGAGGTAGTGGTTGGGGTTCATGAGTCCGCCGTCGGGCGTGACGATGCCGTGGCGGTCGGCGTCGGCGTCGTTGCCGGTCAGGATGTCGTAGGCGCTGCCGTGCTCGAGCACCGAGGCCATCGCCGACGGGCTCGACGGGTCCATGCGGATCTTGCCGTCCCAGTCGAGCGTCATGAACCCCCACTGCGGGTCGACGTGCTCGTTCACGACGGTCAGGTCGAGGCCGTACCGGTCGCGGATGGCGGTCCAGTAGTGCACGGATGCCCCGCCGAGCGGATCGGCGCCGATGCGGATGCCGCTGCCCCGGATGGCGTCGAAGTCGATGATGTTCGCGAGGTCATCGACGTACGCGCCGCGGAAGTCGTAGGTCTCGACGCCGCTCGGCTCGGCCTGGTTCACCTCGGCGAGGCCGCCGGCGATGAGCTCGTTCGCACGCTCGGCGATCCAGCTCGTCGCGTCGGAGTCGGCCGGGCCGCCGTGCGGCGGGTTGTACTTGAAGCCGCCGTCCTGCGGGGGATTGTGCGAGGGGGTGATCACGATGCCGTCGGCCTCGCCCTCGGCACGCCTGGCGGGGTCGTTGTTCCACTTCAGGATCGCGTGCGAGAGCGCCGGGGTGGGCACGTAGTCGTCGTACTCGTCGGTGAGCACCCGCACGCTGTTGCCGACGAGGACGTCGAGGGCGGTGGTCAGGGCCGGGGCGCTCAACCCGTGCGTATCGGCGCCGATGAAGAGCGGACCGGTGATGCCCTGCGCCGTGCGGTAGTCGACGATGGCCTGCGTGACGGCGAGGATGTGGTGCTCGTTGAAGCTCGTGGTGAACGAGGAGCCGCGGTGCCCGGAGGTGCCGAACGCGACGCGCTGCTCGGGGACGGAGACGTCGGGCCTGCCCTCGTAGTACGCCCGGACGAGCGCCTCCACGTCGATGAGATCGGATTCGGTCGCCGGGGTGCCCGCTCGCTCGTGCATGCGAACAGTCTGGCATCGAGCACGATTCTCAGACGAGGGCTTGTACCGTCGTCGCGACTGTGAAAATGGCGAGGCCGGCGAGGGCGCCGACCACGGTGCCGTTGATGCGGATGAACTGCAGGTCTCGTCCCACCTGCAACTCGATCTTCTCGGTCGTCTCCCGGGGGTCCCAGCGCTCGACGGTCTCGGTGATCACGCCCGCGATCTCGCTGCGGTAGTTGCGCACGACGTAGGCGGCGGCATCCGTCAGCCAGGCGTCCACCTTCGCGGCGAGCTCGGCATCGACCTCGAGCCGCATGCCCACCTCGACGACCGCCGAGCGGAGCCCCGTGCGCAGCTCGCTGCCGGCATCGGCGAGCGCCTCGTCGAGCGTCTCCTTGATGCTCGCCCAGGCCTCGCCGGCGAACTCCCGCACCCGGGGACTGTCGAGGAGCTCGCCCTTGAGCTGCTCGACCCGCGAGATGGTCGCCGGATCGTGCTGCAGGTCCTCGGTGAGGTCGGCGAGGTACCGGTCGATCGCCTGGCGCAGCGGATGCCCCCGGTCCTCGCGCACCGACCGCACGAAGCCGAGCACCTCACGGTGGGCGCGGCCGTCGACGAAGCGGTCGACGAAGCCCGGCAACCAGCGGGGGAGCCGCTCCGAGACCATGCCGCCGACCGCGTCGGGGTGTGCCTCGAGCCACTCCTCGGCCTTCTCGAGCACGACGTCGATCGCCGTGCGTTGCTGCCCGGCCGCGACGAGGCGCGCACCGACCCGGCCGATGGCGGGGCCCCACTGGGGCGCGAAGACATGGCGGCGGGCGAGTTTCTCGATGACGTCCTCGACGTCGTCGTCGCCGAGCAGCGTGAGGATGCCGCGCGCGGCGACGGACGCCTCGGCCGTCAGCCGGTCGGCGTTCGAGGGGTCGGCGAGCCAGCGTCCCAGGCGACGTGAGATGCCGACCGACTGCAGCTTGCCGACGATGACCTCGTCGGAGAGGAACTCGTCCTCGACGAACGCGCCGAGGCTCGCCCCGATCTCGTCCTTCCGGGTGGGGATGATCGCCGTGTGCGGAATCGGCAGGCCGAGCGGATGCCGGAACAGCGCGGTCACCGCGAACCAGTCGGCGATGGCGCCGACCATCGCCCCCTCGGCGGCGGCGCGGACGTACGCGAGCCACGGCACCGCGTCCTGCAGTGCGAACGAGACCGCGAACACCGCCGCGGCGCCGACGAGCATCGCCGTGGCGACGCGCTTCATGCGGCGCAGTGCCGCCGCCCGTTCGGCATCCGTCGGGACGGCGCGACGGGCGCCGTCGTCGCCGGTGCGGATCACCTGCTCGGTCGTGGTCATCGCTCGACCCCCTCGCGTCGGGATTGCGGTGCGTTCCGACGCTAGCGCCTGCCCACCGATGCGCTCACTAGGCTTGCATTCATGACGGATGCCGCCCCCACGCCCCCAGAGGAGACCTACTCCTACCTCGGGCCGGCGGGCACGTTCACCGAGGCGGCGCTCAAGCAGGTGCCCGAGGCATCCGGCAAGCACTGGCGTTCGGTGAACAACGTCGGCGAGGCCCTCTCGGATGTCACGAGCGGGCGTTCCGTCGCGGCGATGATCGCCATCGAGAACTCGGTCGAGGGCGGCGTGTCCGCGACGCTCGACGCCCTGGCCACGGTGCCGGGGCTGCGGATCGCGGGCGAGTACCTCGTGCCCGTGAACTTCGTGCTCGTGGCCCGGCCGGGCACGAGGCTCGGCGACGTGCACGTCGTCAACGCCCATCCGGTGGCGTACGCGCAGTCCCGGGGCTGGCTCGAGCGCGAGCTTCCCGATCACGGCCACATCCCGGCGACGAGCAACGTGCAGGCGGCGGCATCCCTCTTCGAGAACGGCCACGCGGATGCCGCGGTCGCCCCGCCCGGCATCACCGAGCACCTCGATCTCGAGGTGCTCGCCCGCGACATCGGCGACAACCCCAACGCGGTGACCCGCTTCGTCCTCGTGTCGCGGTCGCGGATGCCCGCCGTGCCGACCGGCGCGGACAAGACGAGCCTCATCGTGGAGCTGCCCGACGACGAGCCCGGATCGCTGCTCGCGATGCTCGAGCAGTTCTCGACACGGGGCGTGAACCTCTCACTCCTCCAGTCGCGGCCCATCGGGGACGCGCTCGGCCGGTACCGCTTCGTCGTCGACCTCGACGGCCACATCGCCGACGAACGCGTCGCCGATGCGCTGCTCGGCCTTCGCCGCACGAGCCCGAACGTCATCTTCCTCGGCTCCTACCCCCGCGCGGACCGACGCGAGGTCGAGTACCACTCCAAGTACGATGACGAGATCTTCATCGAGGCGCGGGACTGGCTGCGGGGGCTGCTGAGCGGCGAACCCGACTGACGGGGCGTCGGTCACCCAAAGGGAGTGCGAGTGAACGACCGTTCGGCCTCAGAGTTCGACCCGAGGTTCGATCCTCGGTTCCAGCGCGGATACGTCCCGGACGCCGGGGATGCCGTGGACGCCGGTCCCGGGGCGTCGTCTCCCGTGCCTGCCTCGGCCGCGCGCGCCCCCGCGTCGGCAGTGCCGGCGCCGACGGCGCCGGCCTCCGCAGCGCCCGCGGCGGCAGTACCGGCGTCAGCAGTGCCTACGCCCACAGCGCCGTCAGCGGCCATGCCCACCCGCGTGGCGGCTGGGCTCGAGGCGCCCGTCGCGGGCGAACGCCCGCAGCGTGCGGATGCGACCCTGGATTCGACCGCAGCCGAGGGAGCCGACGCGTTCCGCCGCGGACGAGTGGATCGCCTCTGGATCGCGCTCGGCGTGAGCGTCGCGTTCATCGTCGGCGGCGCCTGGGTGCTGTGGTCGCAGCTGAGCCGCCCCGAGTACTTCACCGGACGAGGGAGCTCGCCGACCGAGCAGGCGTTCATGCAGTTCATCATGGGCCTGACGCCGGGCGTCGTGCAGGCCGGCGTCGTCGGCGTGGTCGCCGTGCTCGTGGCGTGGGCCCTGCGGGCGCGCCGCTCGGAAGGGCACGGCCGATGAGACGACTGCACGTCGCGGAGGTCGCGCTCGGTGTCACCGCCGTCGCGTCGGGAGCGTTGCTCTGGGCCCTGATCGATTTCACCCGGTCGGCACAGGGGTTCGCCTGGAGTGAGAACCCGAC
>JAPSJU010000101.1 GCA_031178025.1 Agromyces sp.
CCCGTCGTCGCGCGCGGGCTCACGCCCAGCCGGATCGAGGGGCTGCGACGCGTCGCCCGTCCGAGATCGACGAGGTAGGCGAGCACGTCGTCGGAGACCCGCACGGATGCCGCAGCCGCGCGCGCGGCCGCGAGCTCGTCCGCCCCGAGCACGGGGGTGACGCCGGCCGCGGCGAGGTCATGCGGGTCGAACCCCTCGGCGTGGCGACGCAGCAGGGCCACCTCGGCGTCCCGCTCGGGAACGTCGAGGACGAGCTTGAGCAGGAACCGGTCGAGCTGCGCCTCCGGGAGCGAGTACGTGCCCTCGTACTCGATGGGATTCTGCGTGGCGGCCACCATGAACGGGTCGGGAAGCGGCCGCGTCACGCCGTCGGCCGAGACCTGCCGCTCCTCCATCGCCTCGAGGAGGGCGGACTGCGTCTTCGGCGGCGTGCGGTTGATCTCATCCGCGAGCAGGATGTTGGTGAACACGGGCCCCTCCCGGAACGCGAACTCGCCGGAGCGGGGATCGTAGGCCAGCGAACCGGTGACGTCGCCCGGCATGAGATCGGGGGTGAACTGCAGCCGCCGGGTGTCGAGCCTCAGGGTTCGGCTGAGGGTGCGCACGAGGAGGGTCTTCGCCACGCCCGGCACGCCCTCGAGCAGCACGTGCCCACGAGTGAGCAGGGCGATGATGAGTCCGGTGACGGCGCCGTCCTGTCCGACGACGGCCTTGCCGACCTCGGTGCGGACGCGGTTCAGGGCGTGACGCAGTTCCTCGTCGGTGCTCGCGATCGTGTCGGTCATGGTCGCCTTCCTGTCGGATCGGTCGTGTCGGTGGGGTCGCCGGAGTCGCCCGCGGTATCGTCCGCACGCCTGAGACGGTTCGTCTCGTGCGGTGCAGTCCGGACTGCCGTGCCCGGATGGAGGTGCTCGGTCACCGCTCGCTCGAGCTCCTCGATCGCCGCGGCGAGCTCGACGAACGCGCGATCGCCGGAGGGCTGCGCGTCGACGAGCAGCGCCTTCACGGAGGCGACGTCGCGACCGGTCGCCCCGGCTGCCGCCTCCGCCACCGTGTCGACGTCGGCGGAGCGGGGCAGCTTGAGTCGCGAGGCGATCCGGGGGATCGCCCCGATCCGCATCTGGTCGAGCGCGTGCGACCGCGCCGCGCTTCGCGCGTAGAGACGGGCTCGACCCTCGGCGGTCTCGCCGGCCGGCACCTCGACCGGAAGGCGCTCGACGACGAGCGGGCCGAAGCGCCGGCCCCGCCAGACGGCGGCAGCCACGGTGACGGCGATGGCCAGCACCATCACGGGGCTCACCCAGCCCGGCGTGAGCTCGGCCAGGGTCGGCGCGTCCGCCGGGTCGGCATCGGCAGGGCCCGGCAGGTACCAGACGAGCGAGTCGGATGCTCCGAGCAGCCCGATGGCGAGGGCGGCATTGCCCGCCTCGTCGATGCGCTCGTTGGTGAAGATCGTGCTCGCGCCGACGAGGCTGATCCGGCCGCCGCCCGGGGCGGGGCCGGAGGCGAGTGCGAAGCCGAACTCGCCGTCGCGGAAGCAGCCCACCCAGCCGTCCGCGCGCGCGGCATCGTCGACCGTCAGGAGCCGCTGGCCCTCGGAGAGCGAGCCGGCCCGTTCGGCGGGCCCGAGATCGCATGCCACGTCGTCGATCGCTCCGCTCGCGGCGCCGGCGAGTCGCACGCCGGGCGACAGCGCCTCGAGCTGGCCGAATCCCGGCTCGGCGACGACCAGCCGGTCGGCGAACATCGCCAGTCGAGAGAGGCGGGCGTCGGCGAGGGTGCCGAACTCGTCGTACACGAGCACCGTCGCGCCGGCCTGGGCCCCTTCCAGGGCGGCGTCGAACGCTCGCGCCCCGACGACGTCGACCCCTCGCTCACGGAGCACCTCGACGAGCGCCTTCGCTCCGCGAGGGCCGGGGTTGTCGGCGCCGAGCGTCTGCCCGGGCGGACGGACGCCGCCCTGCACGAGCAGCAGGATGATCGCCCCGGCGAGGAGCGCCGCCGCGATCGCGATCCAGGTGCGACCGCGCCGGAGGAGCGCGCCGAGCGTCGGCGTGAGCGACGTCGCGCCGACCGGGTTCGGCGCCGTCCCGGCATCCGTCGCGGTAGCGGCCTGCTGCTGCACGGGCGGCGGGGCACTCGCGGTCAACGAACGACCTCGCCTGCCGGAGCGGTTCCTCGCTCCGGCGTGGCCTCCGCGAGGCGCTGCTCGAGCTCCGTGAGGGCGTCGTACCGTTCGCGGCTGCCCGGACGACCGAGGTAGCGCACGGCGTCGAAGTCCGCGGCGGCCGTGTGCAGCGCCGCCTCGGACGACGGGAAGGGCCGGCTCGCGGCATCCGCGACCCCACGGGCCGTCGTGCCCGGGTGCACCCGGATGAGCTCGCGCTCCACCGTGCCGCGCACGAGCGCCCGGAACCGCTCCTCGATCGCCAGCGGCCAGTCGGCGGAGGCCGCCGCGGCGGCAGCGGCGCGTCGGAGCGTCTCGAGGTCGCGGCGATCGTCGTCGTCGAAGAGCGGTGCCGTCGCGCGGCGACGCCGCCGCAGCCGGGGCAGTCCGAAGACGAGCACGCCGACCACGACGAGCACCACCACGACGAGCACGGCGAGCAGGGCGAGCAGGGGGCCGGGAAGGCCGGTCGCTCCCTCGAACAGGCCGGCGACCCAGTCCCGCACGGCCTGCATCGCGAGGTCGAAGGCGTTGGGCTCGGCCGCGCTGTACTCCGGCTCGGAGAGCTCGTCCTGCAGCCACCGGCGCGCCTCGGGTGCGTCGGGATCGAGGGGAGTGCGGGGCAGCGGGATCAGGACCACGTGGGCGTTCCGGCCGGGGCGGCCGACGATCCGGCAGCCGCTGCAGGCGCGGTCGGCGGGCGATAGGGGTCGCTCACCGGGTGGCCCGCATCACGCTGCTCGACGTGACGCTCGAGTTCGAGGTCGAGCCCCTCCCGCCGCATGCGCAGGTCGATGTAGATCACTGCCACGAGTGCGGCCTGCACGACGGCGGTGATCGCGCCGATGAGCAGCGAGAGCACCGTCGTCACGACCGTCGTGACGATCGTCACGGTGAGCGCGGTGCCCGTGCCGGTGGGATCGATGACGACCGCGAGGATGGTGCCGACGAGCCCGACAGGCTGCACGACGACCTGGGCTGCGACGTTGAGGATCACCGCGACGAGCAGCAGGATGCCGAAGGTGCGCCAGAACGCGCCGTCGGTGAGCCGCCACGAACGACGCATGGCGGCGCCGATGCCCGCACGCTCGAGCACGATCACGCTCGGGACGAGCGCGAGCTTCACGCCGACCCAGATTCCCAGGGCGAGCAGGCCCAGACCGAGCAGGACCGCGGTCGCGATCCCGAACATGAGCCCGGAGGGCGACGCGGCGGCGCCGAGCACCACGACGAGGACGATGACGGCCACGGCCACGAGGATCGCCACGGCGATGAGCAGCGTCCAGCCGATCAGGGGCCAGATGCGCGCCGCGGCCCGCCGCCACAGGGCACCGAAGCCCAGCTTCTCGCCGAGCGTCCCGCTCGCCACCTCGACGACCATGACGCCCTGGAGGAACGCGGCGGCCACCACGGAGATCGCCACGGGCACCAGCATGAGTGCGAGGAATCCGCCGACGGTGCCGGCGGTCACCGCGTCGAGGTCCTCGGCGCTCGTGTTCTCGATCCGGGGGATCGCCCAGAGGAAGAACGGGACCATCACCGCGGCCGAGGCGAGCACCGAGACGAACTGCACGAGGAGGCCGCTGCCGAACGTGGCCGCAGGATTGCGGCGGAGCGTGCGGAAGGGCGCCCAGAGCAGGGTGCCGAAGCCCATGGGTCGGAGCGGCAGCAGGCCGGGCCTGGGCGGGGGAGTCCAGCCGACCGGCCCGCCGCTCTGCTGCCCGTACGGCGAGCCGGGAGCGTTCGGGGCCGATCGGTACTCGGGCGCGACGCCGTAGGGCGTGGCTGCGGGGATCGGCGCTCCGTACGGGTCCGCGCCGGCCCCGGCGGACGTGGTCGCGGCCGGGGTCGAGGCATCGTCCGGAACAGGGGCGGCGGCATCCGCGCCGCTCGATCGATCGGGCGCTCCGCCAGGCGCCTGCCAGTCGTGATCGGACACCCGCTCGCGCTCCTTCCCACCGGTTGCCCCCATGCTCGCACACTTCGTGGGCTCGGCGCGGTGCCGGAGGCGCTCCGTCCATGCGGCATCCGGACGAGCGGGTACCGCAGCGACTACGCTTGATCCACTGCCACCGGCCGTGCCCCTGCGCCGGCCCAGACGGAGACCGAACGGATGACGCCACGCGTACTCGTCGTCGACGACGACACGGCCCTCGCCGAGATGATCGGCATCGTGCTGCGCACCGAGGGCTTCGATCCGGCGTTCTGCGCCGACGGCTCCGGGGCGCTCGCGGCGTTCCGCGAGACGAAGCCGGACCTCGTGCTGCTCGACCTGATGCTTCCCGGCATGGACGGGATCGAGGTCTGCGGACGCATCCGAGCCGAGTCCGGGACACCGATCATCATGCTCACCGCGAAGTCCGACACCGCCGATGTCGTGAAGGGCCTCGAGTCGGGCGCCGACGACTACATGGTCAAGCCGTTCAATCCGAAGGAACTGGTGGCGCGGATCCGCACCCGGCTCCGGCCGGCCCCCGACCCCGTGGCCGGCACCCTCGCGATCGGCGACCTCACCATCGACGCGGCGGGCCACGAGGTGCGGCGCGGCGATGAGCGCATCAACCTCACCCCGCTGGAGTTCGACCTGCTCCTCACCCTCGCCTCGAAGCCGCAGCAGGTGTTCACCCGCGAGATGCTGCTGGAGCAGGTCTGGGGCTACCACTACAAGGCCGACACGCGGCTCGTGAACGTGCACGTGCAGCGCCTCCGCGCGAAGGTCGAGCACGACCCGGACAATCCGCGCATCGTCATGACCGTGCGTGGCGTCGGCTACCGGGCCGGCGCGACGACGTAGGGGAACGGTGTCCGCGGCCGATGCCCCGTCCCTGCTCGCCGCCGGCTGGTGGCGGGAGATGCCGCGGCGCCTCGTGGCGCTCTGGCGCCGATCGCTCCAGTTCCGCACGGTCCTGATCACGCTCGGACTGTCGTCCCTCGCGATCCTCGTGATCGGGCTGTACATCTCCTTCAGCGTCGCGTCGAATCTCTTCCAGGACAATCGGCAGAGCGTGCTGGAGGCGTCGAACAACGCGACGGTCGCGGCGCAGACCATCCTGGATTCGTCCGACGCCGCCGATCGCGGCTCGCTCCGCGCGCTCATGCGGTCGGTGCTCGAGGGCACGATCACGAGCGTCGCGAACACCTCCGACGTGGCGGTCTTCCGCGCTCCGGGGCAGGAGGCGGCGCCGATCGCGCCGCTCGACCAGTTGTCGCCACGGCTCGCCGGGGTCATCACGCCCGAGCTCCGGGGGCAGGTCCAGAGCGACCCCGACGGGCAGTACTGGCAGTCGGTCGCACTGCCCGACGCGGACGGCGGCACGGAGCCGGGCATCGTCGTCGGCACCGATCTCGTCGTGCCGGCGGCGGGACGCTACGAGCTCTACCTCGGCTACAGCCTCGCCGACGCCGAGCAGACGCTCGCCTTCATCCAGGTGACGGGCGTCTTCGGCGCCGTCGCGCTGCTCGCGCTGCTCAGCGCGATCACCCTCGTCGTGGTGCGCGGCGTGATCGAGCCGATCCGGGCGACGGCCGCGACGAGCCGTCGCCTGGCCGCCGGCGACCTCGGTGTGCGCATGCCCGCGAAGGGCGAGGACGAGCTCGCGACCCTCGCGGCGTCGTTCAACGGCATGGCCGACAGCCTGCAGGCGCGCATCCGCGAGCTCGCGGAGCTGTCGGTCGTGCAGCAGCGCTTCGTCTCGGATGTCTCGCACGAGCTGCGCACCCCGCTCACCACGATCCGCCTGGCCGGCGACGTGCTCTACGGACAGCGCGAGGAATTCCCCGGACCCACCTCGCGCACGGTCGAGCTCCTGCATACGCAGACCGATCGGTTCGAGCGGCTGCTGGGCGACCTCCTCGAGATCAGCCGCTACGACGCCGGCTCGGTCGAGCTCGCGACGGAGCCGACGAACCTCGTGCACCTCGCGGGCGATGCGATCCAGTCGATGCACGAGCTCGCTCGCGAACACGGCACCGAGCTGCGGCTCGACGCGCCCGGCGGCCACCTCGACGCGGACGTCGACCCGCGCCGGATCCGCCGGATCGTCAGGAACCTGCTCGGCAACGCCATCGAGCACGGCGAGGGTCGGCCGATCGTCGTGGCCGTCGACAGCAACGAGACCGCGATCGCGTTGTCGGTGCGCGACTACGGACTCGGCATGACCGAGGACGAGGCGGCGCGCGTGTTCGACCGGTTCTGGCGAGCCGACCCGAGCCGCACTCGGACGATCGGCGGCACCGGCCTCGGCCTCGCCATCTCGCTCGAGGACGCCGTCGCGCACGGAGGAACGCTCGAGGTGTGGTCGCGGCCGGGAGCGGGCACCGTGTTCCGGCTCACCCTGCCGCGCTCGGCGAACGGCGCGGACGTCGTCTCCCCGCTTCCGCTCGAGCCCGAGGACGCCGGCGCGGCGGGACCGCCCCCGACGGGCGGCCTGCCTGCCCTCGACGCGGCGGAACCCGAGGCTCAGGAGGTGCGCGATGCGTGAACGCCGTGCCGCGGTCGTCGTCTCGCTGCTCGCCGTGCTGCTCGCAGGGTGCGCGGCGATCCCGAGCGCCGGACCCGTGCAGCCGGGGGAACCCGTCGTCGCCGACCGGCCGCCCGACCTCGACTTCCTGCCCGACAGCCCCGTGCCGGGCGCGACGCAGCGTCAGATCCTCGACGGCTTCCTGGACGCGGCCGTGAGCCCGGCGAACGGCTACCGCGTGGCCCGCGAGTACCTCACGGAGGAGTTCTCCGAGGGATGGCGTCCCGAGGACGGCGTGACGATCGACGTGCTCGCCGAGCGGGACATCGTCGGCGTCGACGAGAGCACCATCCGGATCAATGCCACGCCGGCGGCCTCCCTGCACGCGAACGGACAGTACGAGCAGCCCGACTCGCGCACGGCGATCCCGCTCGACTACCGCTTCACCCAGGTCGAGGGCGAGTGGCGCATCTCGGCCGCACCGCCCGGACTGCTCATCGACCAGGTCGG
>JAPSJU010000102.1 GCA_031178025.1 Agromyces sp.
GAGCAACGAGTACCTGGGCTTGTACCAGGGCCTCGACGCGAATCCCACGTGGGTCGCCGAGCAGCTCGCCCGCACCGTCGCGACGGGCACGACGACGATCGACGGGATCGAGTGGACGGTGTACGACAATCGCGAGGCGACCGACGATGTCGGCAACGCGCGCTACGGGCTCACGACCGAATCCGGCGACAGCACCTTCGTGCTGCTGGGCACGGCCACGCTCGACGAGTTCGCCGTGCTCGCGACCGCGCTCGTACCCGCGATCGAAGCGCAGCGCTGACGAACCCCCCACCACCATTCCGACGCACCACGAAGGGATCCGCCGTGACCGAGCAGCCGACCGAACGACCATCGACACCGGCTGCCACCTGGCGCGAGCTGCGCCGCGGCAACGAGCGATTCGTGGCAGGCGCTCCACTGCACCCGCGTCAGGACGTCGAGCATCGCACGGCGCTCGCGCAGCGACAGCGGCCCCTGGTGGCGATCTTCGGATGCAGCGACTCGCGGCTCTCGGCCGAGATCATCTTCGACGTGGGGCTGGGCGACGCCTTCGTCGTGCGCAACGCGGGGCAGGTCATCTCCGAGTCGGTGCTCGGCTCCCTCGAGTACGCCGTGGGCGTGCTCGGCGTACCGCTCATCCTCGTGCTCGGGCATGACGAGTGCGGCGCCGTCCGCGCCGCGATCGATTCGCAGGCTGACGACGCGACCCCCCTGCCGCCCCACATCGCGAGCATCGTCGAGCGCATCGTTCCCGCGGTCCGGCGCGTCGCCGCTGCCGAGCCCGGCCACCCGGTCGACCCCTCCGAGGTCGATGCGAGCTTCGTCGGACGCGAGCACCTGCGCGACACCGTCGCGGAGCTGCTCGAGAGCTCCGAGATGATCAGCGACGGCATCGCGGCAGGTACGCTGGCTATCGTCGGCGCGAACTACCGACTCGTCGAGGGGCGCGCCGAGACCGACGTCGTCGTGGGTCGCATCTGACCGCCGCTCCCCCGGCTCCCGCCGGGGCCCGGCACCCAACCGAAGGGGAACACACCGTGGTGGACAACGCCGCCGACTATCGCATCGAACACGACACGATGGGCGAGGTGCGGGTGCCCGCAGCGGCCCTCTACAGCGCCCAGACCCAGCGCGCCGTCGAGAACTTCCCGATCTCCGGCGACACGCTCGAGCCCGCGCAGATCGCCGCGCTCGCCCGCATCAAGAAGTCCGCCGCCATCGCGAACGAGCGACTCGGCGTGCTCGACGCCTCGGTCGCGCGCGCCATCGCCGAGGCCGCCGACGAGGTGATCTCCGGCCGGCACGACGGGGAGTTCCCCCTCGATGTGTACCAGACGGGCTCCGGCACGTCCTCGAACATGAACATGAACGAGGTCCTCGCCACGCTCGCCTCGCGCAGCCTCGGCCGGCCGGTGCATCCGAACGACCACGTCAACGCCTCGCAGTCCTCGAACGACGTGTTCCCGACGTCCGTGCACATCGCCGTCACCGGTGCGCTCATCGACGACCTCATCCCCGCGCTCGATCACCTCGCCGTCGCGCTCGAGGCGAAGGCGGCGGCGTGGGCGGGCGTCGTCAAGGCCGGACGCACCCACCTGATGGATGCCACTCCCGTCACCCTCGGCCAGGAGTTCGGCGGATACGCCCGGCAGGTCCGACTCGGCATCGAGCGCGTGCGCACGGCGCTCCCCCGGGTCGCCGAGGTGCCGCTCGGCGGCACGGCCGTCGGCACGGGCATCAACACGCCCGCCGGCTTCCCGCAGCTCGTCATCGAGCTCCTCCAGCACGAGACCGAACTGCCGATCACCGAGGCCGCCGATCACTTCGAGGCGCAGGCCAACCGCGACGGCCTCGTCGACGCATCCGGCGCCCTGCGCACGATCGCCGTGAGCCTCACGAAGATCTGCAACGACCTCCGCTGGATGGGGTCGGGGCCGAACACGGGCCTCGGCGAGCTGCGCATCCCCGACCTGCAGCCGGGCTCCTCGATCATGCCCGGCAAGGTGAACCCGGTGATCCCCGAGGCGGTGCTCATGGTGTGCGCCCGGGTCATCGGCAACGACGCGACGATCGCCTGGGGCGGGGCGTCCGGCTCCTTCGAGCTCAACGTGCAGATCCCGGTCATGGGCACCGCCCTCCTGGAGTCGATCCGCCTGCTCACGAGCGCCTCTCGCCTGCTCGCCGACAAGACGGTCGACGGCCTCGAGGCGAACCTGGAGCGCACGTCGGCCCTCGCGGGCATGTCCCCCTCGATCGTGACCCCGCTCAACAAGCTCATCGGCTACGAGGCCGCCGCGAAGATCGCGAAGCACTCGGTCGCGAAGGGCATCACGGTGCGCGAGGCCGTGATCGAGCTCGGCTACGTCGAGCGCGGCGAGCTCACCGAGGCTCAGCTCGATGCAGCCCTCGACCTCCTCTCGATGACGCGGCCGCCGCAGCAGGCCGTGTAGCGCGCGACCGCCGCGCAGGAGGCGGGCGGCATCCGTCCGATCGGCGCTGACGCCGTGCACGGAGGGAGACGACGACCGCCGGCGCCGGGTGAGCCGGCCCCGGCGGCCGAGCCACCCCTACGCCAGTTCCGCCCCGTCCAGCAGCTCGGACACGAGCGCGGCGATCGCCGATCGCTCGGAGCGGGTGAGCGTGATGTGCGCGAACAGCTTGTGCCCCTTGAGCGTCTCGATCACGCTCGCGACCCCGTCGTGGCGGCCGACGCGGAGGTTGTCGCGCTGCGCCACGTCGTGGGTCAGCACGACGCGC
Organism: Agromyces sp.; assembly: GCA_031178025.1. Classification (GTDB taxonomy): domain Bacteria; phylum Actinomycetota; class Actinomycetes; order Actinomycetales; family Microbacteriaceae; genus Agromyces. The sequence goes on from JAPSJU010000102.1 coordinate 2,758, forward strand.
GAGTTCTGGCCGATGCGGGAGAGCACCGTGAGCAGCACGTTGCGCTCGAGCGACTGCGCCTCGTCGACGATCACGAACGCATCGTGGAGCGAGCGGCCCCGGATGTGCGTGAGCGGCAGCACTTCGAGGATGCCGCGGTCCACGACCTCCTCGAGCACGTTGTCCGACACGACCGAGCCCAGCGTGTCGAAGACGGCCTGGCCCCACGGATTCATCTTCTCGCCCTGATCGCCGGGCAGGTATCCGAGCTCCTGGCCGCCGACGGCGTACAGCGGCCGGAAGACCATGATCTTCTTGTGCTGCTGCCGTTCGAGCACCATCTCGAGGCCGGCGCAGAGGGCGAGCGCCGACTTGCCGGTGCCCGCTCGGCCTCCGAGCGAGAGGATGCCGATCTCCGGGTCGAGGAGGAGGTCGATCGCGAGCCGCTGCTCGGCTGAACGGCCGTGCACCCCGAACACGTCGCGGTCGCCGCGTACGAGCCGCACCTCGTGGTCCCCGACGACGCGACCGAGCGCGGAACCCCGTTCGGAGTGGATGACGAGGCCCGTGTTGACGGGCATGCCGGCGACCTCCGCCGTCTCCATCGCCTCGTGCTCGTAGAGCTTGGCCATGTCGTTGGAACCGAGCGAGAGCTCGGCCATGCCGGTCCACCCGGAGTCCAGGGCGAGCTCGGCGCGGTACTCCTGCGCGTCCAGGCCGATCGACGCCGCCTTCACGCGGAGGGGCAGGTCCTTGGACACCACGGTGACCGCGAGCCCGTCGCTGGCGAGGTTCGCCGCGCACGCGAGGATCCGCGAGTCGTTGTCGCCGAGTTGCAGGCCGCTCGGCAGCACCGACGGACTCGAGTGGTTGAGCTCGACGCGCAGCGATCCGCCCTCCCCGACCGGGATCGGGAAGTCGAGCCGCTCGTGCTCGATCCGCAACTCGTCGAGGATCCGCAGCGACTGGCGGGCGAAGTACCCGATCTCGGGGTCGTTGCGCTTCGCTTCGAGTTCCGTGATGACGACGACCGGCAGCACCACCGCGTGCTCGGCGAATCGGAACAGCGCCCTCGGATCCGAGAGCAGCACCGAGGTGTCGAGCACATACGTCCGTTCGGCCTGCGCGGCGTTCGCCGGCGTCGAATCGCCGGCTTGCGCAGCCACGCGCCGCGAGGGTCGACCGAAGGACTTGGAGGTTTCGAGTGAGGCCACAACCGCTCCTGCCCCGAGCGTTCCGCTCGGCTCTCGGCCGGCCGGCGAATCCTCCTACGAGCGGTTCACGAGCCGACTCGATCAGGCACCTTGCCCGATGCCTGTGACGCTACGGCCACCCTGCGCAATCCCCGGAAGCGACACGCGGCGCGTCACCCGCAATTCATGTTCGCGACCGCCCGCTCCGGATCGCGCATCGCCCGGAGCGCCGGCGGATGCCTCGAGCTGCGCTCAGTACGACGCCGCCGAGCCGTACGACACGAAGGCGGCGCGCAGCATGTCGAGGGTCTCCGCACTCGTCGCAGCGTGCACGCTGAGGCGGACGCGCCCCTGCCGGGTCGTCGTCGTCACGCCGTGGTTGTGCAGTGATGCCGTGAGATAGGTCACCTGCCCCGCCGGCGGCTCGAGCACGACGATGCCGGCGCGTTCCCGCTCGTCGCGGGACGATGTCACGGCGACCGCGAACTCGTCTGCCAGGTCGATGACCTCGCTCACGCGTTGCGCGATCGCCCCGTTGATCGCCGGGACGCCGACCTGCGCGATGTCCTCGAGCGCAGCGGCGAGACGGGCCTCGGCGATGGGATCGGGGTTCGACACCCGGTAGGCGCGAGCGTCGGGCGCCGGCGGGGGAACCTCGCCCCACGGCTCCGCCTCCTCCGTGCCGGTGAATCCGGAGAACACCGGGGTGAGCTGCTCGATGGCCCGTGCGGACAGCGCCATGATCCCGGTGCCCCACCCGGCCCGGCACCACTTCTGGCCACCGCTCACGATGACATCGGCGGCCTCCCACGGAGCATCCACGGTCCCGAAGCCCTGGATGGCGTCGACGATGAGCAGGCGATCGCCGATGACCTGCCGGATGCCCTCGATGTCGCACAGGTAGCCGGTGCGCGAGTCGACGAGGCTGACGGCCACCGCCGCGACGTTCGGTTGGAGCTGATCCCGGATCTGGCCGGGCGTGACCTTGCCGTGGTCGGTCTCGAGCCACACGGGCTGCACCGTGTGCAGGGCCTCCTGGGCCCGTACCGCCGCGATCGGCAGGCTCGGGAACTCGTCGGCCGAGAGCAGCACCCCTCCGGTCAGCCCGAACATCGCGTGCATGATGCCCTGCGAGGTGTTGGGCTGGAACACGATCTGGTCGACGGGGAACCCGGTGAGCGCCGAGCAGGCGGCGCGCAGACGGCCGTCCTGCTCGAGGAAGATGTCGGAGCTGCCGTGACGGGCCCGCGCGAGCACCTGAGTGAGCGCGGTGGTCTCCTCGACCACGGACGTCGCGAGCGGCCCGAAGCGTCCGTAGTCGAGGTAGCCGGGCTCCTCGGCGAACCCGGCGATGAATGCGTCGATGGTCACGTACGCCCCCTTCTCAGAGCCATATCATGGCAGACCGCGAGGGGCGGCGACGCGATCAGGCCCCGACCGCGGCGCGGGGGTCATCCACCGAATCGCCGGTGCCGTTTCGCGTAGTCGCGCAGTGCGCGCAGGAAGTCGACCTTGCGCAGGTCGGGACCGAGCGCCTCGACGAAGTAGAACTCGCTGTGGGCCGCCTGCCAGAGCATGAAGTCGCTGAGCCGCTGCTCTCCCGACGTGCGGATGACGAGATCGGGGTCGGGCTGCCCGCCGGTGTACAGGTGCTCGCCGATGAGGTCGGGGGTGAGGCGCTCCGCGAGATCCTCGAGGCTGCGGCCCTCGGCATGGTGCGCGGCCACGATCGACCGCATCGCGTCGGTGATCTCCTTGCGCCCGCCGTAGCCGACGGCGAGGTTCACGTGCAGGCCGGCCTTGTCGGCGGTGCGCTGCTCGGCCGCGTCGAGGGCCGCCACGAGGGGCTCGGGCAGGCCGGCATCCGAGCCCACGTGCTGCACCCGCCAGTCGCGGTAGTGCGAGAGCTCCTCTGCGAGCTCCGCGATGATCTCGATGAGGTCGTCGAGCTCGGCGGGCGGGCGGTTGCCGAGGTTGTCGCTCGAGAGCAGGTAGAGCGTGACGACGCGGACGCCGAGATCGTCGCACCACTCGAGGAATTCGCGCATCTTCGCGGCACCGGCGCGATGCCCGTGCGCAGCGCTCTGGTAGCCGAGCAGCCGCGCCCACCGACGGTTGCCGTCGATGATCATGGCGATATGGCGCGGCAGCGACGCGGGGTCGAGCCTGCGTCGGAGCCGGTTCTGGTAGAGGCGGTAGAGGATGCCGCGACCGAGGGGCTCATCGCTCTTCTGCACGCGACTACGCTACCCCTCCGCCGCCCGGCGCACTCACAGCGCACCACGACGGCACTCGTCCTACGCTGTTCCCATGGAACAGAAGCGCCACCGCGACTCCACCGATCTCGGCGACGAACTGAACCGCCCCGTGGCACCGGACGACCCCCACGACGCCACCGTCTCGCGTGCGTCGCACGGCCCCGATCTCCCGAACGTCCCCCTGATGGACGACTCCATGGCGCACGACGCCGATGCCAAGCCCACGTGGCGGGGCTGGATCCACGCCGGGACGTTCCCGCTCACGATCATCGCCGGCTTCGTGCTCATCGGGCTCGCCGAGGGATCGCCTGCCAAGTGGGCGTCGGCCGTGTTCACGGCCACGTCGATGCTCCTGTTCGGCAGCTCAGCGCTCTATCACCGCATCGACTGGCGACCGCGCACCAGGATCCTCCTGAAGCGCATCGACCACGCGAACATCTTCCTGCTGATCGCCGGCACGTACACGCCGCTGGCGATCCTGGCCCTCCCACCCGCCAAGGGCTGGCTGCTGCTCGCCTTCGTCTGGGGCGGCGCACTGCTCGGCATCGCCTTCCGGATGTTCTGGATCGCCGCGCCGAGGTGGGTCTACGTGCCGCTGTACCTGCTCCTGGGCTGGGCGGCCGTCATGTACCTCGGCGACCTGTTCACCGTGGACGTCACGATGATGGTGCTCGTGATCGTGGGCGGCCTGCTCTACACCGCCGGAGCGATCGTCTACGCGATGAAGAAGCCGAACCCGTGGCCCGGACGATTCGGGTTCCACGAGATCTTCCATGCCTGCACGGTGCTCGCGTTCCTGTGCCACTGGACGGCGACGCTCATCATCGCGATGGACCCGGCGTACCACGTCGGCTGATCGGCCCTCGCCGACGGGGCATCAGCGACCGGAAGCTCCCCGCGGGCCTTCGTCATCGGGCGGGCCGGCCGTGTCGTC
>JAPSJU010000449.1 GCA_031178025.1 Agromyces sp.
CTCGTCGCGGCAGCGCGGAGGATCCCGGGTCGTTCGGCCGTCGAACTGCCCCGGGCTCGGGTCCGCACCGAGTCGGGCGTCTGGCTGCTGCTCCATGCCTCCCCGCTCGCGGGAGGGGACGGAGCGGTGGGCGACGTGGTCGTGACCATCGAGGAGGCGCGTCCGCCCGAGATCGTCGCGCTGGTCGTGGCGGCGTTCGGCCTCACGCCGCGGGAGCGCGAGGTGACGATGCTCGTGCTGCAGGGTGTCGACACGAAGGAGATCGCGGCCACGCTGCACGTCTCGGCCTACACCGTTCAGGACCACCTGAAATCGGTGTTCGACAAGGCCGGCGTACGCAGCCGGCGCGAGCTGATCGCACGCGTCTACTTCGATCAGTACGTGCCGCGCATGGGTGCCGAGGTCATGCCCTCGGGCTGGTTCGCGGGCTGACGGGCCGGTCGGCGTCCGCTGGATCAGCCGTCGCGGCCGGCGGTCAGCGCTCGTCGGGCCCGCGCTCGAACACCTCGGGGTCGAGGACGAGTTGCTCCGCCTCGTCGGGGTCGGTGACCACGTCGGCACCGGCGGCCTCCGCCTTCTTGGCCTTGTGACGCTCGCTGAAGTAGTGCCAGACCGTGACGAGGGCGGTTCCGCCCACGGCCACGAGCAGGATGATGTCGATGTACTCGCGGACGAGGAAGGCCACCGGCGGGATGAACCCGATGAGGTAGCCGAACATCGTGAGGCCGAAGCCCCACAGCACCGCACCGGTGAGGTTGTACAGCGTGTACTTGCTGCGCTTCATGTGGCCCACGCCGGCGGCGACCGGAGCGAACGTGCGCACGATGGGAACGAAGCGGGCGAGGATGATGGTCAGTCCGCCGAAGCGCTCGAAGAACGCGTTCGTGCGCTCGACGTTCTTCACGCTGAAGACGCCGCTCTCCTTGCGTTCGAACACCTTCGGGCCGCCGCGATGCCCGATCTCGTAGCCGACCTCTCCACCCAGGAACGCCGAGAGCCCGATGAGGATGGCGACGAGCCAGACGCTGACGCCGAAGACCCCGTTCGGCGCGGCCGGCGTGGTGTGCGAGAGGAGGCCGGCGATGACGAGCAGGGTGTCGCCGGGAAGGAGGAACCCCACGAGCAGCCCGGTCTCGGCGAAGACGATGAAGCAGACGACGACGAGCGCCCACGGGCCTGCTCCGGCGATGATCGTCTCGGGATCGAGCCAGGGGATGAGGGCGGTGTTGATCATGGGTGCGCTCTCCAGTCGTCGGACACGGCGGGTGCCGGTCAGCAGGCGGCGTGGTGTCGTTGCAGTCTATCGATCGGATGCCGCGGCGGCGTGGGTGGGGACCCGGATTCATCCCTGAGCATGACGCGCAAGGAGATCCGGCATCGTCGCGCGCACGGCCGCGTTGTCGGAGGTGGTGCGTACCGTCGAGCGCATGCAGCACGGGTTCATCTTCACGGGCAACGATCCGAACCTGGCGATCGAACTGGCGCCGCTCGCCGAGGAGTCCGGATGGGACGGGTTCTTCGTGTGGGAGGGCGTCTGGGCGACCGATCCGTGGGCCGTGCTCGGGGCAGCCGC
>JAPSJU010000450.1 GCA_031178025.1 Agromyces sp.
GCTCCGTCATCTCGCGTGAACGCGACCTCGATGAAGTCGGCGTATGGACCTGAACACCCCGACGGATTCGTTCGAAGGTGCGGCTCGGCCATCAGGTCGGCCCAGACGTCGCCGACGTGGTGGCCACCGCCGGTGGTCAGGTCGAGATGACCGGATGCGGCCGCCGTGAACGCGATGCGGAACGCGGGTCTGTGAAGCGACGGCGGAGATCCCAGTCCCTCCCAACGATCGACATACCGCTGCTCCCAGAGCTCGAATCCGCCCCAGCGGTGTGCGGTGCTCGGAGCGAAGTGATTCGATCCCCGATACTCCTCACTGATCGGAGCAGTCCCGAACACTCCCTCGACGGTGGAGATCGCCGAGGCCGCATCCGAGAGGTAGTCGAGGCGCGTGACGACGGCGCCGGAGCCGTCTCGGAGTTCGAGCGCGTCGGGTGCGGCGACGAGCGTGGTGACGGTGCTCAGCGGATCGACAGGTACGGGAGCCGGTGTCGGCGTCGGCGGGGCCGTCTCGACCGCGTACCCGGGGGTGGGGCGCGGCGTCGGGATCGGGCTGGGTGTCGGCGTGGCCTCCGACACCACGCCGAACGGCGGCGTCACGAGACCGAGTGCGAGCGCGCCGCCGGCACCGACGCCGAGCAGGATCGCGACCCCGAGCATGATCCCGATGGCCCGGTCGTTCCGCAGGGGACGCTGCGCTGCCGCAGGCCGGTCATTCGCAGCCCGCTCGAGCACGTTCTGCTTCATCGACACGAGCAGGCGCGCCAGTTCGTCGCCGGTCGGTGGTTCAGTTCTCATCGGCCATCACCGCCTTCCTCAATCGCAGGCGACTGCGTGACACGCGTTGCTTCACGGCGCCGACGCTGATGCCGAGCACGCTCGCGGCCTCGGCGTACGGCATTCCCTCCACGAGGCACAGCTCGCACACCCGGCGGTCGGTCGGCTCGAGGCGCTCGATCTCGTCGAGCACCCAGCGCAGCCGCTCACGTGCCTCCTGCGCGTCGCGGTGGCCGCGTGCCAGCGCGGCGAGGTCCGTGGATCCCTCATCGGGGAGCGCATCCGCATGTGCCCGCGCGGACTTCCTCGCTGAGTTGAGCGCGAGGTACCGGCAGGTGACGAGCAGCCAGGGCAAAAGGGACGAGTCGGCGAGAGTGATCTCACCGGCTCGACGCCAGACCGTCACGAACGTGTCCTGGACGATCTCCTCGACGTCCTGGCGGGTCGGCGCGAGCGCCCAGGCGTATCGCGTCACCGCCTTCGCGTGACGATCGAACACGATCGACAGCGCGGTCTCGTCGCCTTCCGCCAATCTCCTCAGGAGATCGGGGTCGGCGCCTGCACCTCGGTCCACGGGCACCCCCTCACTCTATGAATGTCGCGATACGGGCCGAAGGTCACACGTCGGCTCGGGTGCCGTTGCGGTGAGCCGCTCCCCCTCGCGCGCACGGAGCCGGCATCGCCATCTGCCGATCAGGCAGCCGCCGTCACGCCGTCGAGCAGCCCGTCGAGCAGGCGGTCGAGTCCCCACGCGAACCCGCCATCGGCGTCGGTGCCGAGGCCGGTTGCGGCGTCC
>JAPSJU010000103.1 GCA_031178025.1 Agromyces sp.
CCGACGAGGACCGCATGCTCTTCGGCCCGCGGGCCGAGACCGACTCGCATGACCAGGTCGGCTTCCTCGACGGCGGCCTCGCCCGCTTCGGCAAGAGCTATATCGGCGAGCCCGACCGGATCGCCGAGGAGCTCGCGAAGGATGCCGCGGTCGCGGCATCCGACACCGTGCTCGTCACCGTGCCGAACCAGCTCGGCGTCGACTACAACGCCCGCCTGCTCGCGGCGATCGCCGAGCATGTCGCGCCGGCCATCGGTTGGGAGCCGGCTCGCTGAGCAGCACTCGCGGCTCAGTGCCGGCGACGAAGGTCGGGCAGCAGCGCCTTCGGTGAGCGCGCGCGCACTGCGCTCCACCACACCCCGGCGCCGTAGGCGGCATCGTCGAGGCGGCGCGCGATGCCGAAGCGCACCGGGTCGAGCCGCGGTCGCGTGCGCGCGAACTCCACGACGGTGTCGGCGAGCGACGCCACGACGACGGCGCGGCGGAGACGGCGCGAGACGATGCATCCGATCGCCGTGAGCGGCCACCAGTGCCGCAGCAGCAGTGCGAATCCCTGCGTGATCGCGCCGATGGCCCCGTAACCGGTGAGGCGGGCGGCGAGGCGGTACGGATGCCGCACCGGGCCGACCCTGCGACCGATGCGCGCCGCAGTGGCGACGGCGATGACGGCGACGGCGGGCACCGACCAACGGCGCTGCGCTGCCAGCGACACGAGCAGCGCGGCGCTCCACGGCGGCAGCACGACGGGTGCGATGTCGTCGGGATGCCGCTCGGCGAGCGGGTGGGCCCCGGTGCCGTAGAAGAACTTGCGTCCGAGCCACGCACGCAGCGACGAGCGATGCTCGTGCCGCACGGATGCCGCGGGCTCGAACCGCACCCGCCTGCCCTCGTCGACGAGCCGCCACACGAGGTCGACATCCTCGCCGACGCGCATCGAGGCGTCGAACCCGCTGCCGAGCATGTCGGCCCGCGCGACGAGGCATGTGCTCGACACCCACGTCACCGGCGACCTCGGCCGCACGCTCGACGAGTCGGTGCCGAGATCCAGCGATGAGCGCGCGTCTTCGTAGCGGGTGATCCAATTCGGCCGGTCGGTCTCCAGGCCGAGCACGCGCGGGGCGACCATCGCGAGGCTCGGATCGGCGAAGTGGCGCAGCATCGTCTCGATCGCGGCGGGTTCCACGACCACGTCGGAGTCGACGAAGACCACGAACGGAGTGGCCACGCGATCGAGTCCTGCGTTGCGCGCCCCCGCCGGCCCGACGTTCTCCTCGAGCGCCAGCAGCTCGGCGCCGTGCCGCGCAGCGACTTCGGCGACGGCATCGCGGTCGACCGACGCGTCGTCGACCACGATCACGGCGAGCGCGCCACCGAGACCGGTGAGCAGCCGGTCGAGCTGGCGCGGGCGATCCCGAACGGGGATCACGACGGTCGCGAGGCGGAGATCGGCAGGCGGGAGGGCATCGACCACGGGGTCGGCCATGCCCGTCGCGAGGAGGTGGCCGGCGAGGGTGCGGCTCACGGCATCCGTCACCGTGATCGTGCGGTCCCGGACGGTGCGGCGTGCGAGCGGCTTCAGTCTGGAGATCCGGGTGGGGGAGCCGCCGACGAGCGCGGCACCGTCATCGAGCACGCGGGTGTGCCGGTTCAGGCGCACGACGAACCCATCGGGAAGGGCAGCCGACGGCGCCCGCTGCGGGCGGGTGTTCATGCGCCGACCGGCTCGTCGGCGGCGTCGTCGGGCGAGCCCGCGACGAGGCAGCCGCGTTCATCCGGTCGCCCCGTGCGCAATCGGGACCACGCACCGGCGACGATCGCATCGAGGAGGAGCTCCCCTTCGGCGGCTGTCGCCGCCCGCGGATCGCCGAGCACACCGTTCGGCGAGACCGCGCGCGTGCCCGCATCGCGGAGTCGCGGCATGAGCTCGCGGAGCGGGTCGGGGTTGCCCTGCTCGAGTCGATCGACCCGCACCCGCGCGGCGTCGTGCGCGAGCATGATCGACGTCTCACTGCGACCGGCGTGCGCGTCGAGCCGCCCGATGCGCTCGTCGAGTCCCGCCCGATCGGGCACGCACGGCAACCAGGCCGCCGCTCGCTCCTCGTCGATGAGCACCGGCATGGCCGCGGCGAGCGCCTCGACGTTGCCGCCGTGGCCGTTCACGAAGATGATGCGATCGGCCCAGGCCGACGCCGACCGACCGAACTCCATGAGGAGGAACGTGAGTGCCTGCGTGCCGATCGAGATCGTGCCCGGGAAGGCCTCGTGCTCGCCGCTTGCCCCGTACGCGATGGGCGGCGCCACGACCACGTCGTCGCCGTCGGTGCGAAGTCGCGCGGCGAGCGCCTCGCAGACGAGGGATGCCACGGTCGTGTCGGTGTCGAGGGGCAGATGAGGCCCGTGCTGCTCGGTCGAACCGAGCGGCACGAGCACGACGGGCCGGCCCACATCGCGCCACGGGCGATCGACGAGGCGCTGCGCACCTCGTGCCGTCATGCCCTCACCTCAGATGTTGCCGAGCGCCACCGCGCCATCGGGCCTCGGCTCGGCCGGTTCGGGCTTGGTGCGACGGGTCGCGGGCTTCGCCTGGCGGGCGGCCGGCTTGCGCTCGGCAGCCACCGCGGCGTCCGCGTCTGCACCGAACTCGCGACGGAATCCCGGCGGCAGGTAGAGGTCGACCGGGCCGAGCTCATCGATCGACGAGTGACCCAGGCCGAGCACCGCCGAGTCGAGTCCGCCGCGCAGCACGTCGAACACGTTCTCGACCCCGGCTTGTCCATTCGCCGCCAACCCCCAGAGGTATGCCCGCCCGATCATCACCGCTCGTGCACCAAGCGCAAGCGCCTTCGCGACATCCCCGCCGCGCCGGATGCCGCCGTCGAGCAGCACCTCCACGTCGCCGCCGACCGCATCGGCGATTCCCGGGAGCATCCGGATCGACGCGGGCGTCGAGTCAAGGTTATTACCGCCGTGATTCGAGACGGAGATCGCCGTGACACCGGCATCGACGGCGCGCTTCGCATCGTCGATGCGCGAGATGCCCTTCAGCATGAAGGCGCCGCCCCATTCCTCACGCAGCCAGGCGATGTCGTCCCACGTGGCGGGCGGTGTCGACATCCATTCGCCGTAGGCGCCGAAGAACGTCGGTGCCGGGCCGCCGCCGGGCGGAGCGAGGTTCGGCGTGGTGAGGTCGGGCACGTGTCCGGTCTTCAGGAAGTCGATGAGCCAGGCCGGCCGAGTGACCGCCTGCGGCGCGAACCGCATCGCCGCCTTCAGGGTCAGTCGTTCGGGGATCCACGGGCTCCCCCAGTCCCGTCCGTTCGAGAACGACCAGTCGAGCGTGACGATGAGTCCTTTCGCGCCGGCAGCACGGGCGCGGTCGAGGCGTTGCACCATCGTGTCGCGGGTGCCGCTCCAATAGACCTGGAAGAAGGTGTTCGCGTTCGCCGCGACGACCTCTTCGACCGGCTTGCTCGCGAACGAGCTGAGCCCCATGATGGTGCCGCGGTTGGCGGCCGCGCGGGCCACCGCGACCTCGCCCTCGGGGTGCACGGCCTGCACACCGGTCGGGGAGATGATCACCGGCAGCGAGACGGGAATGCCCATGACGGTCGTGCCGAGCGATCGTTCGGCGTGATGACCGGCGACATGCGGCGCGAACTGCAGCTCGCCGTAGGCCCGCAGGTTGTCCTCGTACGTGAGCCCACGCTCCGACCCGGCGATCAGGGCGCCGTACACCGACCTCGGCAGTCGCCGCTTCGCGCGCCGCTGCGCCTCGGCCACGGTCTCGAACCAGGCCTTGCTCATCGGGGGTCCCCCTTCTCCTGTGCGTGCGCGGGTTCCTGTGCGTTCGCGATCATCGGTCCTCCAAGGGCTCGGGTCGGCGTCATCCGCCGAAGATCTCACTCACCGCGGGCGCGATGCCGCGGTGGTCGTGCACGACGTGCAGGCTGCCTCGCCCGATCCGGGCGAGGTCGCGGCCCAGCTCGACGTCGTGCTCGCCGCTCGCATCGAGCAACACGTCGAGCCGTGCGAGGCGGCCGGCGAACGGCCGCGGGTCGGGTCCGGCGTTGTGCACGCAGTCCGAGAGGAGGATGACGCGCGCATCGCGCAGGGGGGCCCGAGCGAGCTGCTTCGCCGCGAGTTCGAGGGGGAACGCCACATTGGTGAGACCTCGGGCCGGGATCCGCATGATGGCGTCGAGCAGTTCCATCGGCTTGACGGGCTGGCCGAGGTGCAACAGGATCGCGGCGTCCGACCAGAACGCGATCACCGCGAGGTCGTCGTGCTGGAGCTCGCCGGCGAGCGCCCCGACCGTGGCCGCGGCGGTGGCGACCCTTTCGCCCTTCATCGACCCCGACACATCGACCGCCAGCACCACCGAACGCTTCGTGCGGATGCGATCCCGCACGATGATGTCCTCGTCTTCGGGAACCGGACGCTCCGCGAGCACCTCGATCGTGCGGTCGAGGTCGATCTCGTCGGAGCCGCCTCGATACGGCAGGCTGCCGAGCTCGCCGACGCCTCGCCGGCTTGTCGCATCCCGGCGCGCACGCGGCACCGCGAGACGGGCGGCGATCTGACGGGCTCGCGCTCGGGCGACCGGATCGATCGCGGCATCCGCTTCGGGAACGACGACGGATGCCGCCTCGTCGGTGAACCCCGTCGCGGCGCTGCCCGGCTGGGGCTTCGGCGCCCCGCGCTGGTGGCCGCCATTTGAGCGCAGGAGCACGCCGCCTCCTGCGCCGGCCGTGGCATCGAACACGGTGGGGTCCTCCTCGAGTCGTTTCGGAGTGCGGCGGAGCGGCCGACCGTTCGCGCCGCGCCGATCGGGTCGCTCACGCCTGAGCGGCGAGTCGGCCGGAACCTCCCTTCATCCCGGGGCGGCCGCGGCCGGCTCCAGGATGAAGTGGTCCTCCCAGATCTCGCGCAGCACACGCTCGGGCGTCGTCTCGATCGCCTCGTCGAGGTGGATGCGCCCCGAGAGCGAGACGACCATCGCATCGAAGACCAGCTCGGTGTAGCCCTCCTGCTCGGGCGAGCGGATGCCGCGGAGCTCGGCGAGCTTGAGGCAGACGAGCACGCAGTCGATGGCACCGCGCACGCTCGAGCCCTGTCGGACGTCGGGGTGGCGGCGCGTCGCGCGGGTGACCGCGACGGCGTCGGCGATGAGCCGTTCGCCGATCGCGCCAGGGGCGTTCGTGCGCAGGGCGACAATGCGTTCCTCGCTCGGCGCGTCCTGGTAGTCGACGGAGAGCCGGTTGAGCCGGTCGTGCACGCTCGTCGAGAGCCGCGTTGTGCCGACGTTGTCGTACGGGTTCATCGATGCGATCACGCGGAAGGTGCGCTTCGCGCGGATGCGACCCACCCGCGGTACCGCGATCGACCGGTCGGCCATCGCCGTGAGGAGCGTGTTCAACGTGTCCTCGGGTGCGCGGTTGAACTCCTCGATGTAGAGGAATCCGCCCTCGCGCATCGCCTCGACGAGGGGACCGGCCACGAAGTTGTCGGCGCTGTAGTCCTCCTTCAGCACTCGCGCGGGATTGTGGTGGCCGACGAGCTTCGACGGGGTGAGGTCGGCGTTGCCCTCGACGAAGAGCAGCGGGATGCCCCACTCCTCGGTGATCGCGGTGAGCATCGTCGTCTTGCTCGTGCCCGGTGGTCCCTCGAGCAGGATGTCACGGCCGGCCGCGACCGCGGCGAGCGTGAGCTCCAGCTCGCGCTCGCGCCCGACGATACGGGCGGCGATGCGTTCCCTGTTCGCCGCGAGCTCTCCCGGCGCGGCGTCCGCCCGAGTCAGGTCGGTCACGCGTTCCCCACTCACTTCGTCGTCGACCCCGCGTCGACGGGCAGCATCACGCCCGTGACGTAGCGTGCCTCGTCGGAGGCGAGCCAGAGCACCGCGTTCGAGATGTCGACCGGCTCGACCCACTGGATCGGGAGGGCGTTCAGCGTCTGGAAGCGCTCACCGAGCGCCTCTCGAGTGCGCTGTTCGGGTTCGAGGTCGGGCGCGAACAGGGCGTAGAGCATGTCGTTCTGGATCATGTCGGTGTCGACGCTCGTGGGATGCACGGTGTTCACGCGGATCATGTCGGGTGCGAGCTCGAGCGCGAGCGTGCGCATGAGTCCCACGACGCCGTGCTTCGCCGACACGTAGTGCGCGAAGTTCTCGAATCCCTTGATGCCCGCCGTCGAGCTCGTGATGATGATCGAGCCGCCGCTGCCTCCCGCCTTGAGATGCGGGATGGCTGCCTTCGCCGTGTGCCAGACGCCGGTGAGGTTCACGCCGATCATCTCGTCCCAGGATTCGTCGCTGAGCTCATCGGCGCGGCCCTGCGAGAAGATGCCGGCGTTCGCCGACACGATGTCGAGCCCCCCGAGCTCGGCGACACCTTCGTCGAGCGCCGCCTTCAGCGCGCCGTAATCCCGCACGTCGGCCTCGCGCGCGATGATGCGACGGTCGAGCGACTCGACCAGTCGCACGGTCTCGGCGAGGTCGTCGGGCGTGGACATCGGATACTCCACCGTCGGCAGCTGCCGTGCGACATCCACCGCGATGATGTCCGCCCCCTCTTCCGCCATTCGCAGCGCGTGGCTGCGCCCCTGTCCCCTCGCCGCACCGGTGATGAATGCGACCTTGCCGTCGAGTCGTCCCATGATCTGGTCCCTTCTTCGCTTCGAGATCGGATGCCGCTACTTGACGTTCGCGCCCGCGTCGACGGGCAGCGTGACGCCGGTGATGTACCTCGCCTCGTCGGACGCCAGGAACAGCACGGCGTTCGAGATGTCGACCGCGTCGACCCACGGGATGGGCAGGGCGTTGATGCCCTGCGCCGCGACCTTGAAGTCGTCGACCGTGGGGTTCTCGAGGTCCGGCCGGAACAGGCGGAACGTGCCCTCGTTGTTCACCATCGGCGTATCCACGACCGTCGGATGCACCGAGTTCACTCGGATCATGTCGGGGGCGAGCTCGAGCGCGAGCGTGCGCATGAGCCCCACGACCCCGTGCTTCGCCGAGACGTAGTGCGCGATGTTCGGGAACGCGAACAGCCCTGCGTCGGAACTCGTGATGATGATGGATCCGCCTCGCCCGCCCT
>JAPSJU010000104.1 GCA_031178025.1 Agromyces sp.
TGGCGGGGGATGCAGTGGTCACGAGTGGCGAGCTCCAAGATGGGCGGCGGGCGGATGCCGCGGCGGATGCCTGACCGAAGCAGTCTACCGGCCCCCCGATCACGCCGTTCTCAGGGGTTGCGCGGCGGCGGGTAGACTGGTCGACGGTCGTCGCAGTCTCGACGGCCCTGGGCGCGCACATCAGCGCGCAGTCGACCCGCCGTCGCGCATCGCCGAGTTCCGCGCGCGCCGCGGGGAACGCCACCGCTCCGGGTATCCCATGACGCCGTCAACTCCACTCGACACCTCCCCCGCAACGCCCGCCGCCACGCCGCCCTTCCCCTGGCTGGGGCTGCTCGTGCTCGCGGCCGCGGTGTTCCTCTCGGTGACGATCGAGATGATCCCCACGGGCCTGCTTCCCGACATGAGCCGCGACCTCGCCGTCGCGGAGCCCCTGATCGGCCTGCTCGTCACCGTCTTCGCGGCGACCGTCGTGGTGCTGACCGTGCCGCTCGCGAGCCTCACGAAGCGCGTGCCGCGTCGAAGGCTCATCGTCGTCTCCCTCGTGGTGCTCGCGCTCAGCTGCGTGCTCACGGCGGTCGCCCCGAACTACGGCATGGTGCTCGCGACGCGCATCATCGGCGGTGCGGCGCACGGTCTCTTCTGGTCGGTGGTGGGCGCGTACGCCGGCCACCTCGTACCGAAGGAGCAGCTCGCCCGGGCCGTCTCCCTCACCGTCGCGGGCGGCGCGCTCGCGTTCGTGCTCGGCGTACCGCTCGGCACGGCACTCGGACAGGCGTTCGGCTGGCGCCCGGCGTTCGCCGCGATCGGGGTGCTCACGCTCCTCGGCGCCGGTCTCGTGTGGCGGTTCCTGCCGCCGGTTCGCCATCACGCCGGCGAAGCGGACGCGCCGGCCGTGCGGCTGCGCAGCGACCCCACGTTCGTGCCCGTGCTCGTCGTGTGCCTCATCACGGCCGTCGCGATGATCGGCGCCTACACCTTCTACACCTACATCGCTCCGTTCATCACCGAGGTGATGGCACTGCCGGCCGTGGCCATCAGCCCGATGCTGCTCGCGTACGGCATCGCGGGCGCGGTCGGGCTGCTCCTCGCGGGAACGGTGCTGGGTCGCCGACCGACGCTGGGACTCGCGGTGGCGCTGATCACCACGGCGGTGGGCGTCGCGGGCCTCGCGCTGTTCCCGACGGTGCCGGGCGTGGGCATCGCCTGCTTCCTGCTGTGGGGCGTGGCCTTCGGTGCGCTGCCGCCGATGCTCAACACGCGCCTCCTGCACTCGGCGTCGGCGCGCATCCGCGACGCGGCGGCATCGTTCTACACCACGGCGTTCAACATCGGCATCGGCTGCGGCGCCCTGCTCGGCGCGCTGCTGTACGGCGTCGTCGGGCTCGCCGGGCTGCCGTGGATCTTCGTCGTGCTGCTGGTGTGCTCCACGGCGGCGCTCGTCTGGACCGCGCTCGTCAACCGAGTGCGGCGTTGACTCCCTCTTCCTGGCGCGAGAACGCCGACGCCCGCTCGACCTGCTCGCGCGTGAGCGGAACGCCCGTGTAGCGCTCGAACTGGCGTGCCGCCTGCAGGGCGATGACCTCGGCGCCCGAGATCACGCGCGCGCCCGCGGCGCGAGCGGCGACGACGAGCGGCGTCTCGGCGGGGAACGCCACCACGTCGAAGACCGTCGATGCCCGCTCGATGAACGGGGCGGTGAAGGCGAGGGCCGCGGCATCCGCCCCGTGCATGCCGAGGGGGGTGACGTTGACGAGCAGCTCGAAGGCCGGCGCGGCGGCATCCGTCGGGGGATCCTCGCCCACCCAGCCGTACCCGTACCGTTCGGCGAGCGCACGCCCCGCCGCCTCATTGCGTGCGACGACCGTCAGGTCGCCGAAGCCGGCTCCGCGGAACGCGGCGACGACCGCCTTCGCCATGCCGCCGGAGCCGCGAACGAGCACCCGCTGCGCCGGATCGAGCCCGTGCTCGTCGATGAGCTGCGCGATCGCCTCGTAGTCGGTGTTCGACGCGGTGAGCACTCCGCCGTCGTTGACGATGGTGTTCACCGACTCGATCGCCGCGGCAGACTCCTCCACCACGTCGACGAGCGGGATGACCGCCTCCTTGAAGGGCATCGAGACGGAGCATCCGCGGATCCCGAGCGCCCGGATGCCGCGCACGGCACCCTCGATGTCGTCGGTCGTGAACGCCTTGTAGAGGTAGTTGAGCCCCAGCTCGTCGTAGAGGAAGTTGTGAAAGCGGGTGCCGAGGTTCGACGGGCGCCCCGCGAGGGAGATGCAGACGGACATGTCCTTGTTGAGGATGGGCATGCCTCAATGGTGCCGGATATCGCCGCCCGCCTACGCCTCGCGCCCGCCGGGCGGTCCCACGATGAGCAGCACGGCGAACACGGCCGCCACGCCCAGGACCGCGACGGCGGTGAGCAGCGCGGGACGGGCGAGGAACCAGCGCAGCAACCGGTCGACCACACGGGCGTCGAGCGGGTGCTCCGTGCGCTCGCGGCGCCACTCGCCGTCGAGCCGGCCGCGGCCCGCGAGCCGCAGCTCGAGCGGGACGGTGGCGTACGGCACGACCGCGGCCAGCACCGCGACGGCGATGATCCCGAGACGCCACCGCTGGTTCACTCCGACGAGCACCGCCGCGAAGGCGTACGCGAGGAACACGAGGCCGTGGATGGAGCCGCCCACGAGCACGGCGGCGTCGAGTCCGGCGCCGTACTTCAGGATCATCGCCACGATGAGGATGGTCCAGGTGACGGCCTCGGCGACGGCGAGGCTGCGGAAGAGGCGTTTCGGTGACACGGATGCTCCAGGGGTCGGGACGACTCCATCCTCCCCTGATCGGGCGGCCTGCTTCCGCCACCGTCCGATCCTGTCAACCCGCCGCCCGCGGCTTGCGGCCCGCTCGGCGCTCGGTGAGCCTGTTGGCATGTCCTTCACCTGGCAGTCGTGGCCGGGGTTCATCCTCGCCGTCCTCCTCGTCGTCGCAGCCGTGGCGATCGTCTCCCTGCTGACCTCGACCATCGTGCGCCTGTTCGCGCGCAAGCAGGACTGGGCCGATATCCTCGTCGCGCGCATCCGCTGGCCGTTCCGCACGATGCTGCTCGTCGGCGGATTGTGGATCGCGGTGGCGGCGACCGTGCCGGAGGCGTCATGGCGGCCCGCGATCGACCACGTGTTCCTCATCACCGTGATCGTCGTCGGCGCATGGCTGCTCAGCCAGGCCTTCCTCTTCCTCACCGACCTCGGGATGCGCCGGTATCGCATCGACGTCGCCGACAACCGCCTGGCGCGCCGCGCGCGCACCCAGTTGCAGGTGGTGCGTCGGCTCATCGTCGTGGTCGTCATCGTCGTCGCGATCGGCGTGATCCTGTTCACCTTCGACAGCGTGCGCGCCCTCGGTGCCTCGCTCCTCGCCTCGGCCGGCATCGCCTCGATCGTGGCGGGCCTCGCGGCCCAGTCGGTGCTCGCCAACCTCTTCGCCGGGCTGCAGCTCGCCTTCAGCGACGCCATCCGGGTCGACGACGTCGTCGTCGTCGAGGGTGAGTGGGGGCGCATCGAGGAGATCACCCTCAACTACGTGGTCGTCGGCCTCTGGGACGATCGGCGGCTCGTGCTTCCCTGCACGTACTTCACGGCGAACCCGTTCGAGAACTGGACGCGCACCACGAGCCAGCTGCTCGGCTCGGTCGAGCTCGACCTCGACTGGAGGGTGTCGCCCGCCGCCATGCGGGAGCACCTCGACGTCGTGCTCGAGCGCACCGAGCTCTGGGACGGCCGGACGAACGTGCTGCAGGTCACCGACGCCGTGAACGGCGTCGTGCGCGTGCGCGTGCTCGTCACCGCGGTCGACGCCCCGACGCTCTTCGACCTGCGCTGCTACGTCCGTGAGGAGCTCGTGCACTGGGTGCAGCGGACCCAGCCCGACGCGGAGCCGGCGCAGCGCGTGATCATCCGCGAGGAGGCGGCGCCCACCGCTCGTCGCGGCGCGCGGTCTCAGGCCGGGGACGGCGACCGGTCGGGCCTCTTCACCGGTACTCCGCAGGCCGAGGAACGCGCCCACGCATTCACCCAGGCCATTCCGGTCGTCGCTCCCGCCGATGGCACGCCCGCCGACGTCACGGCCGGACCGCGGGATGGCGGACCGCGTCGATGAGCGCCGTCGGCGCGGTGATCGCGTCGACCGTCCGGGAGCCCGGGGAGCGTGCGTTGTTTTGAATGATTCAAAACAACTGGTACGGTCGAGGCATGGCGACCGAGAACCGACATGAGCAGGCCGAAGCCCGGCTGCGCGCTGCCGGGCTCAAGGTCACCGCGCCGCGCCTCGCCGTGCTCGACGCGGTCAGCGGCAACGGGCACCTCGATGCCGATGCCGTGCACACGCGCGTGATGAGCCATCTGCCGGGCATCTCGCTGCAGTCGGTGTACAACGTGCTCGGCGCGCTCGCCGAGGCGGAACTGCTGCGCAAGATCGATCCGGCCGGCTCGGCGGCCCGATACGAGAGTCGCACCGGCGACAACCATCACCACCTCGTGTGCACCGAGTGCGGTGCGGTCGCCGACGTGGACTGCGTCGTCGGCGAAAGCCCGTGCCTCACGCCGTCGAACACGGGCGGCTTCGCCATCACCACCGCTGAAGTCACGTTCTGGGGGCGGTGCGCCGCCTGCCAGGCCGCATCCGGCTGAGCCGCCGACCCGTCCGCTGCGTGCATCACGTCGCGGTGCACCAGCACATCGACGTGCCGCCGGCGCGTTTCGCCAGCCGTCCTCCCCGCCCCCCGTTCCCCTCACCCTCCACCGAAAGGAACCCATGTCGGAACCCACCACCACCCAGACCGGCACGCCCGTCGCGAGCGACGCCCACTCGCTCACCGCCGGCGCCGACGGCGCCACCGTGCTGCACGACCGATACCTCGTCGAGAAGCTCGCCCAGTTCAATCGCGAGCGCATCCCCGAGCGCATCGTGCACGCGAAGGGCGGCGGCGCGTTCGGCCGCTTCGAGGTGACGGCGGATGTCTCCGCGTACACGCGCGCCGCGGTGTTCCAGCCCGACGCAGAGACCGAGACGCTCATGCGCTTCTCGAGCGTCGCCGGCGAACAGGGCTCGCCCGACACCTGGCGAGACGTGCGCGGGTTCTCGGTGAAGTTCTACACGACCGAGGGCAACTACGACATCGTGGGCAACAACACGCCGGTGTTCTTCATCCGCGACGCCATCAAGTTCCCCGACTTCATCCATTCGCAGAAGCGCCTGCCCGGCTCGGGCCTGCGCGACGCCGACATGCAGTGGGACTTCTGGACGCTCTCGCCCGAGTCGGCGCACCAGGTCACCTACCTGATGGGCGACCGGGGCCTGCCGAAGTCGTGGCGTCAGATGCACGGCTTCGGCTCGCACACGTACCAGTGGATCAACGCCGCGGGTGAGCGCTTCTGGGTGAAGTACCACTTCCGCAGCCGACAGGGCGACCGGCACCTCGATCCCGCCACCGCCCAGGCGGTCGCGGGCGCCGACGCCGACTACTACCGCCGCGACCTGTACGAGGCCATCGAGCGCGGCGATGCTCCCAAGTGGGACCTGCACGTGCAGGTCATGCCCTACGAGGACGCGAAGACGTACCGGTTCAACCCCTTCGACCTCACCAAGGTGTGGCCGCACGCGGACCACCCGCTCATCCCGGTCGGCACGCTCACGCTCGACCGCAATCCGCAGAACTTCTTCGCCGAGATCGAGCAGGCCGCATTCTCGCCGGCGAACACCGTGCCGGGCATCGGGATCAGCCCGGACAAGATGCTCATGGCCCGCGTGTTCAGCTACCCCGATGCGCAGCGTTATCGCGTGGGCACCAACTACAACCAGCTGCCCGTCAACGCGCCGCACGCGGCATCCGTGCACAGCTACTCGCAGGATGGCGCGCAGCGGCACGCGTTCAATCCGCCCTCGACGCCGGTGTACGCGCCGAACTCGTTCGGCGGACCCGTTGCCGACGCCGTGCGTGCCGGCGAGGGGAGCTGGGAGAGCGACGGCGAGCTCGTGCGCTCGGCCGCGACCCTGCACGCCGAGGACGACGACTTCGGCCAGGCCGGCACCCTCTACCGCCGGGTGTACGACGCGGCGGCGAAGGCGCGGTTCCTCGCGACCCTCACGGGTCAGGGCGAGGCGATCACGGTCGACGCGATCCGCGAGCGGTTCTTCCAGTACTGGACGAACGTCGACGCGGAGCTCGGAGCGGCGCTTCGTGCGGCCGTCGTCGGCGAGGAGTCCGCTGCCTGATCCGGCGAGCCGGAGCGGCCCGGCCGGTCGTGGCGGCGATGCCCGATCGGCCGGGGGTCCCCGTCGGTGCACGACCGGTGGCCGCAGGGGCGCGCACGGTAGCCTGTCCCGGTGACCGAGCACTCCGCCCGCCGGCTCGTCTCGAGCCTCATCAGGTCCATTCCCGATTTCCCCGAGCAGGGGGTGACCTTCCGCGACCTCACGCCCGTGTTCGCGAGCGGGCCGGCCCTGCACGCGCTCGCCACGAGCCTCACGGCGCCGTTCGCCGGCCGCTTCGATGACATCGGCGGCGTCGAGGCGCGCGGCTTCCTCATCGCGGGCGCCGCGTCGGCGCTGACCGGCGCCGGCGTGCTGACCGTGCGCAAGGCGGGCAAGCTGCCGCGCGCGGTGCTCCGCGAGGCGTACGACCTGGAGTACGGGCAGGCGGCGCTCGAGGTGCACGAGGGGGAGCTTGCGGCGGGGGCGCGCGTGCTCATCGTCGACGACGTGCTCGCGACGGGCGGCACCGTCGGCGCCGCCGCCCGCCTCGTCGAACGCGCCGGTTGGCAGGTCGCGGGCATCGCCGTCGCCCTCGAGCTCGAGGCGCTCGGCGGCCGAGCGGCACTCGGTGACCGCTACGAGGTCTTCTCGCTGCTGCAGTACTGAATGCTCGTCCCTCCGGCATCCCATGTCGGGACGTCCTTGGTAGCGTGGCGCGCAGGGGGCCGCGTCGTGCGGTGCCGACCGCGCCGGTGACGACGCCGGAGCAAGGAGGACCGTTGCCCGACAACATGCCGAAGCACACGCTCTGGTGGGGTGTCGCCCTCTCGCTC
>JAPSJU010000105.1 GCA_031178025.1 Agromyces sp.
CGCACCCCGCAGCGCGAGGAGTTCGTGCAGCGGGTCATCGATCTCGTGAGCGACGACCTCAAGACCGCGAAGATCCGCGGCAAGGTCATGGGGCGACCGAAGCAGTACTACTCCATCTACCAGAAGATGATCGTGCGAGGGCGCGACTTCGACGAGATCTACGATCTCGTCGGCATCCGCGTACTCGTGAACTCGGTTCGCGACTGCTACGCCGTGCTCGGTGCCATCCACGCGCGATGGACGCCGCTGCCGGGGCGATTCAAGGACTACATCGCGACCCCGAAGTTCAATCTCTACCAGTCGCTGCACACCACGGTGATCGGCCCGAAGGGGCGAGCGGTCGAGATCCAGATCCGCACGCACGACATGCACCAGCGCGCCGAGTACGGCGTCGCCGCGCACTGGAAGTACAAGGAGCGCATGGCGTCGGGGCGCGCGGTCGACAGTGCGAGCACGAACGACACCGACATGGCCTGGCTCGCGCACATCTCGGATTGGCAGGCCGAGACGGCGGACCCGGGGGAGTTCCTCGACTCCCTGCGTTTCGAGATCGGCGCCAAGGAGGTCTACGTCTTCACGCCGAAGGGTCGCGTGATCGGCCTCCCGGCGGGCGCGACCCCGGTCGACTTCGCCTATGCCGTGCACACCGAGGTCGGGCACCGCACCATGGGTGCGAAGGTCAACGGTCGCCTGGTTCCCCTCGAGAGTGCACTCTCGAGCGGCGACGTGGTCGAGGTGTTCACCTCGAAGAACCCCGATTCAGGGCCGAGCAAGGATTGGCTGACGTTCGTCAAGAGCCCTCGCGCTCGGAACAAGATCCGCCAGTGGTTCACCAAGGAACGACGCGACGAGGCGATCGAACAGGGGCGTGATGCGATCGCGAGGGCGATGCGCAAGCAGAACCTTCCCCTGCAGAAGCTGATGAGCCAGGAGTCGTTCGCCGAAGTGGCGGCGCAGCTGCGCTACGACGACGTGTCGTCGCTGTACGCGGCCGTCGGCGAGGGGCACGTCTCGACCCAGTCGGTGCTCGAGAAGGTCGTCGCCCTCGTCAGGGATGTCGACGAGGGTGACGAGCCCGAGCTTCCGATCTCGTCTCGTTCCCGGCCACTGCCGCGTCACTCCGACTCGGGCGTGCTCGTGCGCGGAGCCCCCGACATCCTCGTGAAGCTCGCGCGATGCTGCACGCCCGTGCCCGGCGACGAGATCGTGGGCTTCATCACCCGAGGGTCGGGGGTCTCCGTGCACCAGGCGAACTGCCACAACGTGCAAGGGCTCATGCGCGAGCCCGAACGCATGATCGACGTGGAGTGGGCACCGAGTTCGAAGAGCATCTTCCTCGTGCAGATCCAGATCGAGGCGCTCGACCGAGCCGGTCTGCTCTCCGACGTGACCCGAGTGCTCTCCGAGCATCACGTGAACATCCTCTCCGCGAACGTCTCCACGTCGACCGATCGGCTGGCGGTCAGCCGATTCGTCTTCGAGATGGGCGACACGACGCACCTCGATCGCGTACTGAACGCCGTGCGCCGAATCGACGCGGTCTACGACGTCTACCGCGTGAGCGACGGCTGAACGAGCCGGCTGGTCCGTTCGACCACCTCGGCGTCTGCGCCGACGGCGTGCTCGGCGAGGTCGAGCCGCGCGAGCGCCGTCGACCGATGGGGCATCCTCGCCGCCCCGTGCACGCGCTCGCGGACTGACGTCGCGGCACGCGGATTCGCCCCAAGCAGTGCGCCGACGACGCGGACGGCCGTCTCCTCGCCCGTGGTGGGATCGCGCAGGACGTCGAAGGCCGTGCGCACGACACTCGTGCATGCGACGCCGTTCAGGCGCACCACGTCCGCCTCGTCGATGCGCACCTCGCGGATGACGCTCGCCGGCGCGTCGACGAGCGCGACGCGCGAGTCCACCGGGACGCAGAACTGCGCGATCGACGGGGGAGTGTCGAGTGCTCCGTGCACCCAGGCCGCCGACAGCCGCTCGACGATGAGTGCTCGCGGTGCGCGTCGCGCCACCGCCGCGGCTCGAAGCGCCGGGAGGTCGGGCTCGTCCACCGGCGTCCAGGCGCCGTCGATCGCGAACAGCTCACCGTCGAGGCGGGCAGCGCACAACTCGGCGAGCGGGAGGTCGTCGGTGCCGAGCACGGGAGGAAGCTTCGCCATGACGCCATCGTGCGCCATCGAGCACGCCGGGAAGCGAGGAGGTGGAAGGTTGTGGAGAACCGCCGCAGCGCGCCGCCGCGCACGGACGAGTCTGGCGCCGTGCTCGCCCGCTGCCCGTCAGCCGCCGACGGCCTTCAACCACGCGCGTCGCGCGTCGAGCGCTTCGCGCGCCTCGGCCGCCGCCCGGGCATCACCGGATGCCTCGGCGGCCTCGAGCTCGGCCTCGAGCTTCGCGATCGCGTCCTGCAGCTGGCCGAGCATGCCCTCGGACCGGGCCTTCTTCTCCGGGTCCTCGCGCTGCCAGTGCTCGTCCTCCAGCGACCGGACGTGCGTCTCGACCTTGCGCAGCCGGTCCTCGACGACGCGCACCTGGTCGCGGGGAACGCGACCGATGTCATCCCAGCTGCGCTGGATGCGGTTCAGGGCCGCACGAGCCTGCTTCGGCTCGCGCTCGGTGAGCAGCTTCTCTGCCTCCTCGAGCAGCGCGAGCTTCTCGGTCAGGTTGGCCCGATACGCCTCGTCCTCCTGCGCGTCGACCTCGGCCTTGGCCTGGAAGAGCACGTCCCCGGCTGCCTTGAACTTCGCCCAGAGCGCATCGTCGAGCTTCTTGCCGGCGCGGCCGGCCTGCTTCCACTCGTCGAGGAGCCCGCGGTAATCGGGGATCGCGTCCGGCCCGCGCGGGGCGAGCGCCTCCGCGCGTTCGATCAGTCGCTGCTTGCGGGTGCGGACGTCGCGGTGGGCGGCGTCGAGCTCGGCGAAGAACGCCTTGCGGTGCTGCTCGATGGTGGAACGAGCGGCACGGAACCGCTTCCACAGTTCGTTCGCCTCGTTCTTCGGCAGGCGAGGGCCGTCCTGCTGGTGCTGCTGCCAGCTCGCGAAGAGGGCGTCGAGCTCGGCGGTGGCCTGCTTCCACTGGGTCTTCGCCGGGTCCTGCGCGGCGAGCGCCTCGGCACGCTCCACGATCTGGGTGCGCTCCGCGATCGCGGCGTCGACGGCCGCCTTCGCCTCGGCCTGCTGCTGCTCGGTGAGCTCCTTCGTCGTGCCGGAGAGCGCCTCCAGGCGACGGCCGAGCGCCTGCAGGTCGCCGACCGCCTTCGCGCCGGCGACCGATTCCCGCAGGGCGTTGACGGCCTTCGCGACATCCGCGGCCGGTGCGCCGCGACGGACTCGCTGCTCGAGGAGGCCGACCTGGCCGGCGAGGTCGGCGTACTTCCGTTCGAAGTATGCGAGCGCCTCTTCGGCGGTCGCGTCCGGGTACTGGCCGACTTCACGCTCGCCGTCGCTCGTCCGCACGAAGACGGTGCCCGTCTCGTCGACGCGGCCCCACGGTTGCTGCTCTGAATCGGTCACGGCCTCTACCCTGTCGTGGTCGGATGCCGCCCACGGGGCGGCGGGACGGCATCCAGCCTATTGCACCGCCCGAGGGCGTCGCGGCTCGTCACCCGATCGTGAACGCCGTGATGGTGGTCGGCACCGCGGGCGCCCCGTCGGTGGCACCGTCGGCCGTGCCCGCGTCGGTGATCCCGGCCTTCAGTGCGTCGAGGCCGCTCGTCACCCGGCCGATGACGGTGTACCCGCCGGCCTCGTCGGGCGTGAGCGTGGTGTCCTCGTAGACGATGAAGAACTGGCTGCCCTGGCTGTAGCCGTCCTGCTGCTGGCGGGCCATGGCGATCGTGCCCGCGGGGTAGAGGCCGTCGGCGGGCGCGTTCTCGACCGGTCCGTAGCTGTATCCCGGCCCGCCGGTGCCGTCGCCGGCCGGGTCGCCGCACTGCAGCACCCAGATGTTGTCCTTGGTCAGGCGATGGCAGCTCGTGCCGGTGTAGAAGCCGGATCGGATGAGGCTGATCCCGCTCGAGACGGCCTGAGGGGCGGCGGCGCCGTCGAGCTCGACGCCGAGCGGGATGTCGTTGAGCGTGAGCGTTCCCGACCACGTGCGCCCCTCGGCGAGCTCAGCGGAGGGCACGTCTCCCTCGTTCTCGCCCGGTGGGGCGGTCGGGCTCGGCGTGGGCGTGGCGGTCGGCTCGGCGGCCGGGCTGCCCGGCCCGCCGTTGAAGTAGAAGAGCTGCGCCGCGGTCGCGAGCGTCAGCACCACGACGAGCGCCACGGCGGCGATGACATTGTCCCTCGTGCGCCGGCGCTGCTTGCGGACGTGCACCTCCTGCCGGGCCTGGTACGTGCGGAGGCGGGCGCGTTCCTCGCGCGCCTGACGGTCGTTCGATGCCACGCATGCTCCTTCTCGGGACTCCTGCGAGCCGACTCTACGCACCCACCGGGATCGGCACCAATCGCACGCGCGGAGCGCCGCACGCGCCGCCGTGCACCCATCGGAAGGTGTCGGATGCCGCGGCTACGCTGGATGCATGGTGGACTCCAGCCCGGGGCTGCGCTCCGGCGCGACCCCGCTCGCGGTGCGCATGCGTCCGACGAGCCTCGACGAGGTCGCCGGGCAGCGGCATCTGCTGACCCCGGGTTCTCCGCTCGTCGCACTCGCGGGCGACCGCACCGGTGAGACCGGCTCGGTCTCGGTCATCCTCTGGGGCCCGCCCGGAACGGGCAAGACGACGCTCGCCCAGGCCATCGCGCGCTCCTCCGGGCGCAAGTTCGTCGAGCTGTCCGCGGTCACCGCCGGCGTGCGCGACGTGCGACAGGTGATGGAGGAGGCACGAGCGAGTCGCGACCTCTACGGGCTCTCGACGGTCCTCTTCCTCGACGAGATCCACCGCTTCACGAAGGCGCAGCAGGATGCACTGCTGCCAGGGGTCGAGAACGGGTGGGTCATCCTGGTCGCCGCCACGACGGAGAATCCCTCGTTCTCGGTCATCTCCCCCCTCCTCTCACGCTCGCTCCTGCTCACCCTCGAACTCCTCACCGACGACGACCTCGGCGTGCTCGTCGATCGCGCGATCGCCGACCCCCGCGGGCTCGACGGACGGGTCGAACTCGACGCCGAGGCGCGGGCCGCCATCATCCGCCTGGCCTCGGGTGACGCGCGCCGCGCCCTCACCGCGCTGGAGGCGGCGTCGGTCGCCGCCGGCCAGGCGGCCGCGACCGGAGCCGACGCCGCCGCCCAGGCGAGCGACGCCGACGCCGCCCAGGTGAGCGACGAGCTTCCCGCCGGCGATCCGGCGCATGCCCCGGCTCCTGCGAAGCCGGTCATCACCGCCGACGTCGTGGCGCGCGCGGTCGACCGGGCGCTGCTGCGGTACGACCGCAACGGCGACGAGCACTACGACGTGATCAGCGCCTTCATCAAGTCGGTGCGCGGCAGCGAGGTCGATGCGTCGCTGCACTACCTGGCCCGCATGATCGAGGCGGGGGAGGACCCTCGGTTCATCGCGCGCCGTATCATCGTGCTCGCCTCGGAGGACATCGGCATGGCGGATCCGACGGCGCTGGGGGTGGCGGTCGCCGCCGCCGACGCCGTGCAGTACATCGGCATGCCGGAGGGGCGCATCCCGCTGGCGCAGGCGGTCGTGCACCTGGCGACGGCCCCGAAGTCCAACGCCGCCTACCTCGCCATCGACCGAGCGATCGCCGATGTCCGGGAGGGCAAGGCCGGCCGGGTTCCGAAGCACCTGCGCGACGCGCACTATCCCGGGGCGAAGCGGCTCGGGCACGGCAAGGGCTACGTGTACCCGCACGACGACCCGATCGGCGTGGTGCAGCAGGAGTACCTTCCCGACTCGCTGCGCGGAGCGAGGTATTACGAGCCCACCGAGCACGGCAACGAGCGGGAGGTCTCGTCTCGTCTTGCGAAGCTCCGCCGGATCGTGCGCGGCGGGCGCTGAGGCGCTGCCGTCGCGGCCGCGGAGCCGATCGAGGCGGGGTGGGGCGGGAGCCGACCCCGTGATATCCTTTCCTTTGGCCTGAAGCCTGATTCTCGAGCGCGGCTGCGAGAGGGTCACCGGCGAACGGGTGCGATCTGTAGCCGATCCACCCTTGGCGAATCCCTCTGACACAGATTCCCGGCGCACGAACGCGCCGCGATTTCACTTGAGATTCTTCCGAAAGGACATTCGTGTCGAACCAGTCACGTAGCAAGACCCGCCTCTCCCGAGCGCTCGGCATCGCCCTCACCCCGAAGGCCGCCCGCTACCTCGAGAAGCGTCCGTACGCTCCCGGCGAGCACGGTCGCACCAAGCGCAAGACCGACTCCGACTACGCGGTGCGCCTGCGCGAGAAGCAGCGCCTGCGCGCCCAGTACGGCATTCGCGAGAAGCAGCTCCGCATCGCGTTCAACGAGGCGCGCCGTACCGACGGCCTGACGGGTGAGAACCTCGTCGAGCTGCTCGAGATGCGCCTCGACGCGCTCGTGCTCCGCTCCGGCTTCGCCCGCACCATCTCGCAGGCCCGCCAGTTCGTCGTGCACCGCCACATCCTCGTCGACGGCCAGCTCGTCGACCGCCCCTCCTTCCGCGTGAAGCCCGGCCAGACGATCATGGTCAAGCAGCGCTCCGAGGGCACCGAGCCCTTCCAGGTCGCCGCGGCCGGCGGTCACGTCGACGTGCTGCCCAAGCTCCCCGGATACCTCGAGGTCGAACTCGACAAGCTGCAGGCCACGCTGCTGCGTCGCCCGAAGCGCGCCGAGGTTCCCGTCACCTGTGACGTGCAGCTCGTCGTCGAGTACTACGCCGCTCGCTGACCGCGACGGTGCATCGGCCGGGGGCCGCGGGGGATCCTCCCGCGGCCCCCGTTCCGTCCCCCCGCGATCCCATCGGTAGACTTGCGGACGCCGCGCGGCTCCGTCGATCGTGCCGACCGACGGCGGCCGTCCTCGGCGCCGTAGACTTGCACCGGCGTGCCGGGCGGACCTCGCACGGCGGAATCAGTCAGAGGGAGCACTTCGTGAAGAGCATGCTGTGGTTCGTCATCGGCGTCGGCGCCGGCTTCGTCGTCGCGCACCAGCTGAACCAGACCACGC
>JAPSJU010000451.1 GCA_031178025.1 Agromyces sp.
ACCCGGATTCCTCCGAGTCTACCTCAGCATCGTCGCCCTTCCATTCACGGCCGGGAACGTACGGGCTCGGCTCGTCGCCGGTGTGGCGGCGCCGCTGCACGAGGAGGAGCACGATGCCGAGGATGATGGCGGCGAAGGACGCCCAGACGTTCACCCGGATGCCGAGGAACATCTCGCTCGGGTCGACGCGGATCGCCTCGAAGAACGCCCGGCCGGAGCCGTACCAGATCAGGTAGATCGCGAGGGCCTTGCCCCAGCGCAGGTTGATCCGGCGCTCGAGGAGGATGATGAGCGCGGCCCCCGCGAGATTCCAGATGATCTCGTACAGGAACGTCGGGTGGAAGAGCGTGCCATCGGGCAGGCCGGTGGGGAATGCGACGTTCGAGGACTCGATCTCGAGGCCCCACGGAAGGTCGGTCGGCATGCCGAACAGCTCGTGGTTGAACCAGTTGCCGAGGCGGCCCGTCGCCTGGGCGACGAGGAGGCCGGGCGCGAGGGCGTCGGCGAAGGACCAGAAGCGGATGCCCGTCATGCGGCATCCGATCCACACGCCGATGGCGCCGCCGATGAGGGAGCCGTAGATGGCGTTGCCGCCCTCCCAGATCGCGAAGACCCGCCACCACTCCTGACCCGCGAAGTAATCGTTGGGATGCGTCAGCACGTGGTACAGCCGAGCGCCGATGATGCCGAGCGGCACGGTCCACAGCACGATGTCGAGCACGATCCCCGGCTCTGCGCCGCGCTGCGTGAGACGCCGCGACGTCATGATCGTCGCGATGACGATGCCCGCGAGGATGCAGAGCGCGTAGGTCTGGATGTTGAGGACTCCCCACGGCACGGGAATCTCGAGGGTGCGCCAGGCTTCGTCGGGGCTCGGGATGCTGAGCGGTGCGATCACTCGGGCTGCTGCCTTTCGTCGGGAGAACCGTCGGCCGCGAGGGCCTCAGACAGCGTACTTCACTCGGGACGCGTGCCGCGCGCGAGCTCCGCGGCGAGCTCGCCCGCCGCCGACACGCCTCCGGAGGCGAGCGCCTTCACGAGCGCTGACCCGACGATCGCGCCGTCGGCGTACTCGAGCACCTCGGCGACCTGCGCCGCGGTCGAGATGCCGAGTCCGACGCAACTGGCGGGCGCCCCGGCGTCGGCGAGCCGGCCGACGAGCGTCCGTGCGGCCTCGTCGACGTCGGTGCGAGCCCCGGTGATCCCCATGGTCGACACGGCGTAGACGAAGCCGCGACTCGCATCGACCGCCTGGCGGATGCGCGCGTCGGTCGAGGTGGGCGCAGCGAGGAACACGCGATCGAGTCCGGTCCGCTCGGATGCCGCGATCCAGTCGGCGGCCTCGTCGGGGATGAGGTCGGGCGTGATGAGGCCCGCTCCCCCGGCGTCGGCGAGGTCGTCGGCGAAGCGCTCGACGCCGTACTGCACCACGGGATTCCAGTAGGTCATGATCAGCACGGGGGCGTCCACCCGCTCGGTGATGCGCCGCACCGCCTCGAAGCCGTGCCCCAGCCGGAAGCCGTTCGCCAACGCCTGCTGCGTCGCGGCCTGGATGACCGGTCCGTCCA
>JAPSJU010000452.1 GCA_031178025.1 Agromyces sp.
GATGCCGCGGGCGACGACGTGTTCGTGCTGCACGCCTGGGACCCGAACCTCATCGAGCGCGAGGTCTACGCGTTCCCCCTCCGTTGGGACGGCGACACGCCACGCGTCGACCTCGCCGGGTGAGGGGTGCCGGGTGCGCTGCTCAACCCACGAGCCGAGCGAGGGCGGCGAGCGCGGGGCGCTGCCCCTTCACGAGCCGTCCGGCCGCGTCGTCGAGCGTGAACCATCCCGCGGCGTCCAGCTCGGGGAACGACTGCCGGCGCCCCGAGCGCGGTGGCCACTCCAGCTCGAAGGTGTTGCTCCGCACATCGCTCGCATCGAAGTCGGATTCGCCGACGAACACCCAGACGAGCTTGCCCGACGCGTAGCGGAACCGCCCGAGCTCGACGTAGTCGACCTCGGGCGCGGGGCGGCCGATCTCCTCCTCGAACTCACGCCGGGCGGCGGCGAGCGGCTGCTCCTCGCCCTCGACGAAGGCGCCCTTCGGGATGGACCAGGCCGCGGCGTCCTTGCCGCGCCAGAACGGACCGCCCATGTGGCCGAGGAACACCTCGAGCTCGGGCTGCCGCCGGTACAGCAGGATGCCGGCACTGGTCTCCGTCATGCCGCAACGCTACCGGCCGGGATGCGACCAGAGGTACGGCGGACGGGTCGCCGGCACGTCGCCCGCCACGACGAGCCGCGCGAGCCGCACGGCCCCGTCGAGCGGCGTGCCCGCGGGCGCGACGAGCTCCGCGTCCGGTGCGAGCCGGGCGAACTCCGACGCGAACGCCGAGGTGAAGACGCCGCCGGCGGTGAAGACGCCGCCCGTCCACGACGCGAGGGGCGGGATCCCCGGCCCGAGTGCGGCGGCGAGCGTCGCCGCGACCTCGACCCCCGCCCGTCGCATGATGTCGGATGCCACCGGGTCGCCGGATGCCGCGAGCGCGGCGACGTCCGCCGCGAACCCGGCGGCGAGCCCGGCGCGATCGGGGCGCGTGAGCAGCCGTCCCGGCCACGAGGGCGGGGGACCGAACCGCGCGGTCGCGGCCTCGAGCACCGCTGCCGCGTCCACGCGAACGCCGTCGTGCGTGCGGATCGCGGCCCGCAAGCCCTCGATGCCGATCCACGCGCCCGAGCCGGCGTCGTCGAAGAGGTGCCCCCAGCCGCCCACTCGGGTGAACCGGGAGCGCAGGTCGGTGCCGATGGCGATCGCCCCGGTCCCGGCGGCGACGACCGCACCGGCGCGTCCGCCGAGCGCGCCGAGATGCGCCGTCATGGCGTCGATCGCCAGCGCGACGGGTGCTCCGGCCGTCGCATCGACGAGCATGTCGAGCGCGGCGTCCGGTCGTGCGACGAGCGAGGCGAGGCCGGTGGCGCCGACGCCGACGGCCGCGATGCCGACCTCCGGCCACTCGCGTCGCACCGCCGCGATGAGCGCCGCCGCGACCTCGGGCGCGCTCGAGCCGTCGGTGCCCACCCCGACGGAGCCGCCGTCGAGGAGGCGACGGTCGGAGATCCCGTCGAGCGGCTCGAGCGCCGCCCGCGACCCCGTTCCGCCCACGTCGATGCCGAGCACCCAGCGAG
>JAPSJU010000106.1 GCA_031178025.1 Agromyces sp.
TACCTGCCCCGCGGCGACCGGGTGCTCCGGGCCTTCGGCGCGCCGCTCGAGCACGTGCGCGTGCTCATCGTCGGCCAGGATCCGTATCCGACCCCGGGGCATCCGATCGGGCTCTCGTTCGCGGTGGATCCCCACGTCCGTCCGGTGCCTCGCAGTCTCGCCAACATCTACCGCGAGCTCGCCGACGACCTGGGGATCACCCCTCCAGCGCATGGCGACCTCACGAGCTGGAGCGAGAACGGGATCATGCTGCTCAACCGGGTGCTCACGGTGCAGCCCGGCGCGGCGGCGTCGCACCGCGGCAAGGGCTGGGAAGCGGTCACCGACCATGCGATCCGCGTGCTCGTCGCGCGGGGCACGCCGCTCGTGGCGATCCTCTGGGGTCGCGACGCCCAGAACCTCCAGCCGCTCCTCGGCCCCACCCCGGTCATCGAGTCGGCGCATCCCAGCCCGCTCTCGGCCTCGCGCGGGTTCTTCGGATCCCGTCCGTTCAGTCGCGCGAACGAACTGCTCGTCGCGCAGGGCGGCGAGCCGGTCGACTGGAGGCTGCCGACGTGACGGCGGGGCCAGTGGAGGCGGAGGGGCCGGCAGTTCGCCCCGGCATCCGCACCGGATCGCTTCGGCGGTAGTCTGACGCAATGCTCGAGGAGGAATACGAGGAGCGGCGCGTGCTGCCTCCGCACCTGCGCAGGCGCGAACCGGCCGAGCCGCCGTTCGTCTACTCCATCCGCGACGCGCGGCTCGCCGACATGCCCGCCGTCCGCGAGATCTACAACTACTACGTCGCGAACTCCACCGTCACGTTCGACGAGGACGCCATGTCCCTGCGCGAGTGGAGATCGAAGTTCGGGTACCTCCAGAAGCTCGGCATGCCCTTCCTCGTGGCGGAGTCGCCCTCCGGCAACCTGCTCGGCTATGCGCTGGTGGCGCCGTGGAGGCAGAAGCGGGCCTACCGCTACACCGTCGAGAGCTCGATCTACCTCGGCCCCGCCGCGGCGGGCAAGGGACTCGGCCGGGCGCTGCTCGGCGAGCTCATCGCCCGATCCAAGGCCGCCGGCCTCAAGGAGATCATCGCGGTGATCGCCGACCAGGGCGCCGAGGCGTCGATCGCCCTGCACGAGCGGTTCGGATTCGAGGAGATCGGGCGCATGGGCCGGGTCGGCTTCAAGTTCGATCGCTGGCTCGGAACGGTGCTGCTGCAGAAGTCGCTGAAGTGACGCGGATGCCGCAGCGCGGCGTCAGGTGAGCACGAGCTCGAGCTCGGTCGCGACGATCAGCCCGATGCTCGAGACGAGACCGGTGATCAGCAGCAGGCCCGGGTTGGCGAGCGCGATGACGAGGCGTCGGAACTCGGGATGGGCGGCGAGCAGGGCATCGGGCACCTCGCTCCGGGAGGGGTGCGCCCGCCACCCGCGGATGCGGGCGAGGAACCAGGCGCAGCGCACGATGAAGGCCGCCCAGAGCACGGTCACCGTGAGGGGCAGGAGCGCGGCCATGATGGTGAAGCCCGTCTCGACGAGCTCGTCCTCGCGACCGTCGGCCTCCAGTTGGATGGCCGTCGAGATCGCCGCGCCGATCACGACCGACGCGGACCACGCCATGAAGGCGGCGACGAGCGTCACGTAGCGCACGAAGAAGTGGCCGAAGATCGAGCCGCGGTCGTGCAGGTGGTCCCGCGGGGTCGCGAGCAGCACGACGACCGTCGCGCCCGCGCTCGGCACGATGAGCAGCAGGAGCAGGGACGTGATGACCCCGAACGGCCACTCCAGCGCGGCGCCGACGAGGAGCGCGACACCGACGACGAGCGCCCAGCCGCCGCCCCAGGCGAGCGGGCGGGCGACGATCGCCTCGGCGACCGCAGTGCCCCGCCTCGCCGGCCTCGCGCGCATGCCCTCACCCTAGCCGTGCACCGGGCCCGTCGCCCGTAGGCTCGTGGGATGACCGAGCTGCACGAGTTCACGGCACTGGAGCTCCACCAACTGCTGCAGCGGCGCGAGGTGTCACCGGTCGAGCTCGCCGCGCACTACCTCGACCGCATCGAGTTGCTCGACGGCGCCGTCGGCGCGTTCGCGACCGTCACTCGCGAGTCGGCACTCGCGCGAGCGCGTCACGTGGAGCGGCACGTGCCGACGGCCGCGCCGCTCTGGGGCCTGCCGCTCGCCGACAAGGACCTGCACCGCCGGGCAGGGGTGCCCGCCCGGTTCGGCTCGCGCGCCTTCACCGACTTCGTCCCCGACGACTCGGACGAGCTCGTCCAGGCGGTGGACGCCGCGGGCGCGGTGAGCCTCGGCAAGAGCGCGACGCCCGAGTTCGGACTGCCCTCGTACACCGAGGGGCTCGCGGCGCCGCCCACCCGCAACCCGTGGAACCCGGCGCTCGGTGCCGGCGGATCGAGCGGCGGAGCAGCCGCGGCCGTGGCCTCCGGCATGCTGCCCTTCGCTCCGGGCTCGGACGGCGGCGGTTCCATCAGGATCCCCGCGGCCGCGTGCGGGTTGGTCGGCGTGAAGCCGTCACGCGGACGCGTGCCGTCCGGATCGGGCCTCGCGAGCCTCGCCGGGCTCGGCGTGGTCGGGCCGATCGCCCGCAACGTCGCCGACGCGGCGCTCCTGCTCGACGGCATGACGGCGCCGACCGGGTATCCGGTCGCGCACCGCTTCGCCGTCCGAGCCCCCGGCGATGACGGCCCCTATCTCGGGGCGGCCGTTCGCGGAGAGGGCCGCTTCCAGCTCGGCGTGATGACGGATTCCCCCTGGGACGAGGCGATCGAGATCGAACTCGCCCCGGAGGCCAGATCCGCGCTCGAACGGGCGATCGGCGCCTTCGAATCGCTCCACCACGGCATCGAGGCGCTCGCCCCGGCTCCGGAGCCGGAGTACCCGGCGCGGTTCCGCACCATCTGGCAGGCGGGCGCGGCGACGATCCCGGTCGACGGCGAGGCGGAGGCGCTCCTCGAGCCGCTCACCCGGTGGCTGCTCGAGCGGGGCCGCGCGGTCCCGGCCCGTGAGCTCGCCGAGGCGCTGGCCTGGCTCGCGGGATTCGAGGAGCGCGTGATCCGCAGGTTCTCGCCCTTCGACGCCGTCCTCACCCCGGCGCTCGCGCTGACGCCTCGGCCGATCGGCTGGTACGACCAGCAGGACGGCGAGCGGAACTTCGCCCAGCAGGTGGCCTACACCCCCTTCACCTCCTTCGTGAACGTCGCGGGGCTCCCGGCCATCACGGTCCCCGTCGAGGAGACCGAGGAGGGAGTGCCCATGGGCGTGCAGCTCATCGGCCGGCCCGGCGGGGAGCCGACCCTCTTCGCCCTCGCCGCACAGCTCGAACGGCGCCTCCGGCGCGGCCGGCGGCATCCGCCGATCTGGTGACCGGGCAGCGGGCAACTCGATCCGAGGGATCGGTTGCGCGAGTTAGGTAAGCCTCACCTATAGTGGGAGCCATGCTCGGTCTGGACCTCACCCTCTCCTACGACGGCGCCACTGTGGTGCACGGCGCGGAGATCCGTCTCGAACCGGGTCGCGTCACCGCCCTCGTCGGCCCGAACGGCAGCGGCAAGTCCACGCTCCTCCGGGCGTTGGCGAGGCTGCACCGGCCCGATGCGGGTCGCGTGCTGCTCGCCGCCGACCCGGGTCGCCCCGGCCACCGCCGCGCCGACGACCTCGAGCCGGCTGAGCTCGACGTCGACGGCCTCGACGCGGCGACGCTCAGCGCCCGTGAGTTCGCCCGACGCGTGACGCTCCTCGCGCAGAGCCGGCCCACGCCGGGCGGCGTCTCGGTGCGGGAGCTCGTGGAGTTCGGCCGACACCCGCACCGCGGTCGCTGGGTCGCCGGTGACGCGGGAGGCGCCGAGATCGTCGAGCGCGCCATGGCGCTCACGGGGGTCGCCGGCCTCGCCGAGCATGCCGTCGACCGGCTCTCGGGCGGGCAGCTGCAGCGCGCGTGGCTCGCATCGTGCCTCGCCCAGGACACCGGCGTGCTGCTGCTCGACGAGCCGACCACCTACCTCGACCTGCGCTACCAGGTCGAGCTCCTCGATCTCATCCGCGAGCTCGCCGACGAGCACGGCGTCACCATCGGCGTCGTCCTGCACGACCTCGACCAGGCCGCGGCCGTCGCCGACCGCATCGTCCTGCTCGAGGCCGGCCGCATCCGGGCGGTCGGCACTCCCGCCGAGGTGCTCGTCACCGACGTGCTGAGCTCGGCCTACGGCATCCGGGTCGAGGTCGAGGTCGACGAACGCGGCTGCATCACGACCTGCCCCATCGGCCGCTACAACACCCGGCGCTCCGCCGGCCGCCTCGCCGTCGCGTAGTCGGCGAGGACCACCCCCACCCCCATCGCGCGGGATGATCCTGCCTGCGCGCCGATCGAAGGACACCATGAGAACACCCGCCATCGCCCTCACCGCGGCCGCCGCGGCATCCGCACTGCTGCTGACCGGCTGCGGCACGACCGAGAACACCGGCGCGGAGGCGGCCGAGGGCGCCGCGATCTCGATCGTCGACGACCGCGGCGAGACGATCGAGCTCGCGGCTCCGGCGGCGGACATCGTCGCCCTCGAGTGGAACACGGCGGAGAACCTCGTGGCGCTCGGGGTCATGCCGGTGGGCGTCGCCGACGTGGAGGGATACACGACATGGGTGAAGTCGGAAGCGCTCGACGCGTCGGTCACGGACGTCGGCACCCGCGGTGAACCGTCGATCGACGCGATCGCGGGCCTCGCACCCGATCTCGTCGTCACGACGAGCGACCTCCCCGAGTCCGCGATCTCCCAGATCGAGGAGTTCGCGCCCGTGCTCGTGGTGCGCGGCGCCGACGCCTCGAACGGCATCGGCCAGATGATCCGCAACCTCGAGAACATCGCAACGGCGACCGCCCGGGAGGACGCGGCGGCGGAGCTCGTCGCCGAGTTCGAGCAGAAGCTCGCCGAGGGCGCCGAATCCCTCGAGGCGGCCGGGTTCGCCGGCGCCGAGTTCGCGATGAGCGACGCGTGGTCGAGCGGCGGCCAGGTCTCCATCCGACCGTTCGCGAAGGGCTCGCTGCTGTCCGACGTCACGGAGCGACTGGGGCTCGTGAACGCATGGACGGGCGAGGGCGACGCCGACTACGGCCTGGCCTCGACGGACGTCGAGGGACTCACCGTGCTCGGCGACGTCGAGTTCCTCTACATCGCCTCCGTCGAGCAGGACCCGTACACGCGGGAACTCGCCGGGAACGCCGTCTGGGAATCCCTCCCGTTCGTGCAGGCCGGCACGGTGCATCGCCTGCCCGACGGCATCTGGATGTTCGGCGGCCCCTCCTCGATGATCGACTACGTTGACGCGGTCGTCGACACGCTCACCGCGGCCTGACGCGCCGGCGTCGGCACGGCGCCCGGCGCCGGCGCCGACGCTTGACGCGAGACCCGCATCCGCCGCACGCCCACGGCTCGGCGCGGCCGCCCTCATCGGGACGGGGCTCGTGCTCGCGGCCGTCCTCGCCGCCGTGCACGTCACCCAGGGATCGGCCGACGTGGGCGTGGGGGAGCTGCTCGGGCTCCTCCTCGGCGGCACCGACGATCAGGCGGCCGCCGTGCTCGTCGCATCGCGGATGCCGCGGCTCGCCGCCGGCGTGCTCGTGGGCGTCGCGCTCGGGGTCGCCGGGCTCGTCATGCAGGCGGTCTCCCGGAACGTGCTGGCCTCACCCGACACGCTCGCCGTGAACGCGGGCTCGTATCTCGCGGTGGTCGTCGTCGCGGCGTTCGGGGTCGCGCTGCCTGCCGCGGCCGGGGGCGTCGTGGCGTTCGCCGGCGGCCTCGCCGCGGCCGCCCTCGTGCTCGTGCTCGCCGCCGGAGCGCGGAACAGGGCCGGCGGCACGGTGCGGCTCGTGCTCGCCGGCTCGGCGATCGCGCTGGCCTTCACCGCCCTCACGACGATGCTGCTGCTCCTCTTCCCCGAGCGCACGACGGGGCTCTACGCGTGGGGCAACGGAACCCTCGCGCAGACGGGGATGGGCCCGGTGCTCGAGCTCGCGCCCGTCGTGCTCCTCGCGATCGCCGCCCTGCTCGCGTTCGCGCGGCGCTTCGACCTGATGGCGCTCGGCGACGACCACGCCACCGTGCTCGGGGTGCGGGTACGACGCCTGCGCCTCGGCGGGCTCCTCGTCGCCGTCCTGCTCTCGGCGGCCGCCGTGACGGTCGCCGGTCCCATCGGCTTCGTGGGCCTCGCTGCGCCGGCGATCGTGCGGCTGCTCTCGGTGCGGGTGCGGGGGATGCAGCGGCACGTGCTGCTGATACCGGCGGCGGCGGTCATGGGCGTCGTCCTCGTCCTCGGCGCGGACGTGCTGCTCCGCGTCGTCTTCGGCGGCCAGGGCGCCGTCGAGGTGCCCACTGGCGTCGTCACGACGATCTTCGGCGCCGTCTTCCTCGTCGCGCTCGCCGTCGGCGCTCGGGCGGCGTCCGACGCGGGCTCCGGGTTCGTCGTCGGTGCCGGCCTGTCGCCTCGTGTCCGACGGCTCGTCATCGTGGCATCCGCCGTGGTGCTCGTCGCCCTCGTGTTCATCTCCCTCCTCCTCGGCGACGCCAAGCTGCTCGGCGGCGACGTGCTCAACTGGCTCCTGGGCCGGGCCGGGCCACTGGTCGAGTTCGTGATGCAGACGCGAGCGCCTCGCGTGGCTGCGGCCATCCTCGCCGGCGCCGCGCTCGCGATCGCCGGCACGGTGGTGCAGGCGGTCTCGCGGAACCCGCTCGCCGAGCCCGCGATCCTCGGGGTGACGGGCGGCGCCGGTGTCGGTGCGGTCGTCGTGATCACGCTCTGGCCGCTCGCGACGTTCCTGGGCGTGGCGACAGGCGGGCTCATCGGGGCGGTGGTGGCCGCGGTCGTCGTCTTCGGCCTGTCGTTGCGCGGGGGGCTCGCGTCGACGCGGCTCATCCTCGTGGGGCTCGGCGTCTCCTCGGCCGCCGCGGCGATGACCTCGATGCTCATCATCGCGACGGACCCGTACAACGCGGCGAAGGCGCTCACCTGGATGTCGGGCTCGACCTACGGTCGGACGTTCCCGCAGCTCATCCCGCTGCTCGTGG
>JAPSJU010000453.1 GCA_031178025.1 Agromyces sp.
CCGACGTTCGCCGCCGGCGAGGGGTGGGAGTACTCGAACACGAACTACACGATGCTCGGCCTCATCGCCGAGCAGGTCGGCGGAGCGCCGCTCGGGGAGCTCATGGACGAGCGCCTCTTCGCCCCGCTCGGCATGACCCGGTGCTCGGCCCCGCCGGTCGACACCACCATCCCCGCCCCCGGGTCGCAGGGGTACCAGTGGGGCGCGTACTGGGACGGCACGGGCGAGCCCCCGCCGCTCGTTGACGTCACCGACTGGAACATCTCGTGGGGCTTCGGCACCGGCGAAGCGATCTGCACGGCGCCCGACATGCTCACCTGGGCCAAGGCGCTCGTCTCCGGGGAGCTGCTCGACCCCGCGACGCAGGCCGAGCGACTGCAGTGGGTGCCGAGCGGCCACCCGTCGGTCGAGTACGGGCTCGGCATCAGCAGGATCGGCGGTCTCGTCGGGCACAACGGCTCGGTCGCGGGCTTCCAGTCGCAGGCCGCGGTGCGGGAATCCGACGGCACCGCCATCGTCGTGCTCACCAACCTCTCGATCTCGCCCGACCTGCAGACGCCGGGCACCGCGATCTCGAACGCGATCGCGGAGGCGCTCCCGCCGCAGTGAGGGCGGATGCCGCGACTCAGCGGGCGGGCGGCGGCATCGGCGGCGGGTTGTCGGGCACGAGCTCGCCGGCGAGCGAGAGCGCGAGGTCGTCGGCGCGATTGCGGAGGGTCGCGTCCCAGTCGTCGAACGTGTCCTGCGTGTAGGTGATCGCCACTGCGACCGTCACCGCGCGACCGTCCTCCGCGCGCGCGGCGGGCAGGGTCACGACGGAGCTCGCGTACCCGCCGAACAGCGGCGTCTGCTTCACCCAGTCACCGGTGAGCATGGCGCCGAGCCCGTACGACCACTCCTCGACCATGGTGTGGCAGGAGCGGCATCCGTCGAGCGGTGCGCCGAATCCGATGAGCTCCGGCTCGAACATCGCCTCCCACGACGACTCGTCGATGAGCTCGCCACGACCCACGATCGCATCGAAGCTCGCCGCCACGTCGCCGATCGAGCTCGTCTCGATCGCACCCGCGGGCAGCGTCCACGACGGGTTCCAGTAGCTCGAGTCCTCCCACACGCCACGCTCGAGCGTGAACGCGTGCACTGCCGGCTCGGGGATGGCCGGCCCCACGTCCTGCACGGTCGCGTCGAGGCCGAGCGGGTCGAGCAGGTACTGCGCGATGAGCTCCTCGAGGGGCTGCCCGGATGCCGCCTCGAGCACCTCGCCGAGCACGATGTAGCCGGCATGCGAGTAGTCCCAGTTCTCGCCGGGTGCGAACCGGCGGGGCGCGCCGAAGCTGAACTCGAGCAGCTCCTCGGTCGTCCACGCGCGGAACGGGTCGGCGACCTCCGCGTCGACGAAGGCCTGGTTCGCGACATGGTCGGGATAGCCCGCGGTCATGTTCGCGAGCATCCGCGGCGTCACCCGGTCGGCGTCGGGCACGTCGGGCACCCACTCGTCGATCGGGGCGTCGAGGTCGATGACCCCCTCCTCGGCGAGCCGCATCATGACGGTGCTCACGT
>JAPSJU010000454.1 GCA_031178025.1 Agromyces sp.
TCGGCGCGATCGCCGCGACCGGCCTCCTCGCCGGCACCGGCTTCACCGTGCAGAACGCCGTCGCGACCCAGGCCCGTATCGACGCGACCACGGCACTCACGGAATCCACCGGCGTGCGCCATGAGCAACTCGGCGTCTACCGCACGATCGCCGCAGTGAAGGCGATGCACCGGGCGGAGGACACCATCGTCGCCGCCAACGCCACGATCGCCGCAGCGGACGGCAAGGTCGATGCGTCGAGCCTCGCAGCGTCGGTCGCCTCGCTGAGCGAGTATCGCAGCATCCCGGTCGAGAAGGTCGTCGACCTCACCGAGGTGACTCGGGCCGAGGCCGAGAAGACGGCCGCAGCAGCCGCCGAGTACGATCGCGCCCAGGCGGAATCCGCTGCGGCGGCGGCAGCGGCACTCGCCGCCGCGAACACCCCTGATGGAGCGCGCGCCACCGCGCGAGACCTCGCCGCGAGCAGCTACGGCTGGGGTGAGTCCCAGTTCCAGTGCCTCGACCAGCTCTGGCAGAAGGAATCGGGCTGGTCGTACACCGCGGTGAACACCTCGAGCGGCGCGACCGGCATCCCGCAGTCACTGCCCGGCAGCAAGATGGCGACTGCCGGCTCCGACTGGCAGACGAACGCCGCGACGCAGGTCGCGTGGGGCCTCGGCTACATCGCCGCCGCATACGGAACCCCGTGCAGCGCGTGGTCGCACTCGCAGTCGGTCAACTGGTACTGAAACTGGTACTGATCCCGTCCGCACCCGCGACGGGTCGCGTCGAGGCTCAGCCGTCGAGCTGATCGCTCTCGACGAGCGGCGTCATGTCGGCGAGTTCCGGTCCGAGTCCCAGGTCGACGAGTTCGATACGGCCCGCGTAGCGTGCTGCGGGAGGCCTGAGCAGGCCGGCCTTCACCGCACCGAAGGTGACGGTGAGCGTGGCGGGCAGCACGGCGGGATCGGGCACGCCGCCGTCGTCAGGATGGATGCCGCTCGGCAGGTCGACGGCGACGATCGGGACTCCTCGCTTCCGCACTTCGTCGAGCGCTGCCACGACCACGTCGCGGGCGCGGCCGCGAAGCGCCGGCGCGCTCGAGGTCCCCGTGCCCAGGATGCCGTCCACGACGATCACCGCGCCCGACAGCGCCGCTTCCGCTTCCGGACCGGGTCCTCCGACGATCGTCACCCCGGCCGCCCGGGCGGTGGCAGCGGCCTGCTCGTGCAGGCGGTCCGCGCACCGGATCGCCACGACGGCGACGCCCGCCTCCGCGAGCTCGGCAGCAGCGTAGAGGGCGTCCCCGCCGTTGTCTCCGGCGCCGACGAGCACCACCACCGGTCCGGCCTCCGAGCCCAGTCCGCCCAGCTCGCGGCGGAGGATCCCCGCGAGCGCTGCTGCCGCTCGGCGCATGAGCGGCTCGCCCGCCGCCAGGTGGGGCGCCTCTGCTGCGCGGACCTGCGCTGCCGAGTATCCGGCGACCACGGGTCAGGCCGTTCGCCTGCGGAGGAGCTCGGCGCGCTCGGGATGCCGGTCGAACCATTCGCCGACGAACCAGCAGCTCGGCACGATGC
>JAPSJU010000107.1 GCA_031178025.1 Agromyces sp.
TGGGGACGAAGATGGCCGAGATCGAGATCCGGCGGGTCGACCGCGGCGGCGGTCGAACTGCCGATGCCTTCGCCGCAACCGTCAGCGGTGGCGTGGACTGACGCGCATGTCGTGCCGCGTGGTCATGCCCCGGGAGGTGCCCACCCGCCGCCTCGCCGGCCTGATGTGGCGGATGTGGCAACGGGGCTACTCGTGCCGTCCGGCGCCGGGAGCCGCCGCTCGTCGCGGCTGGGTCGTCGTCGAGTTCTGGGTGGAGGTCGCCCAGGTGAGCGACGATGTGCTCGTGGTCTTCGAGATCGAGCTCGACGACACGCTCGGCCGGATGAGGCACACGGCGTTCGAGGGACGCGGGGTCCGGGTGGAGGGGCGCACCGGTGACGCGGCGCTCGGCTGAACCCGATGAAGTGGGCCCTGCCGGGCTCGAACCGACGACATCCACGGTGTAAACGTGGCGCTCTACCAACTGAGCTAAAGGCCCACGCCGTACGGCGCATGCCAATGGTATCCCGACCGGTCGGAGTGCCCTCGACGTCCGTGCCTCAGAGCGCGCCGATGGCCTCCCGGTACCGGGCGATGGGTCGGGCCGTGCCCGGCTCCGTCGCGAAGCTCGAGCGGATGACGCCTTCGGCCCCGATCACGAAGGTCGCCCGCTCGGCCGTGCCGCGCGACTCGGAGAACGCGCCGTACGCGCGGGCCACCGAGCCGTGCGGCCAGAAGTCCGCCAGAAGTTGGAACCCGTAGCCCTGCTTCTCGGCCCATGCCCGCAGCGCGTGCTTCGAGTCCACCGAGACGGCGAGCAGTTCCGCCCCCGCCGCGTCGAAGAGCGCCGCATGGTCGCGGAGCTCGTCGAGCTCGCCTTGGCAGGTCATCGAGAATGCGAGGGGGAAGAAGACGAGCACGACCGGGCGTCGAGCCCGGAAGCCGGCGAGGCGCACGGGTTGGCCGAACTGGTTCGGCAGCGCGAACTCCGGCGCGACGGTACCGGGTGCGAGGATCATGACCGGCTCGCCTCCCTGTGCTCGCGTGCGGAACGGGGCTCAGCCTAGCTCCGACGTGGCGGGCATAGAATCACTAGGATGGCGTGGTGCCACGCGACCGTGATCCGGTCTCTCCGTCGTGCGCACGTCCCCACACCCGCAGGCATGATCTGCTGAAGAGAGAGGTCGAGTGTGACTGTCAACGACCAGGATCCCTACTCGGTCGAGGCGATGGACTCCGATCCGGAAGAGACATCCGAATGGGCCGAATCCCTCGACGCCCTCGTGGCGGACAAGGGGCACCAGCGTGGTCGGGAGATCATGCTGAGCCTGCTCAAGCGCTCGAAGGAGCTGCACCTCGGGGTGCCGATGGTTCCGACGACGGACTACCTCAACACGATCGCGCCCGAGAACGAGCCGGAGTTCCCCGGCGATGAGGAGATCGAGCGGCGTTACCGCGCATGGATCCGCTGGAATGCGGCCATGCTCGTGCACCGGGCACAGCGGCCCGGCATCGCGGTCGGCGGTCACATCTCCACGTACGCGTCATCGGCGGCGCTCTACGAGGTCGGCTTCAACCACTTCTTCCGCGGCCAGGACCACCCGGGCGGCGGCGACCAGATCTTCATCCAGGGTCACGCATCGCCCGGCACGTACGCTCGGGCCTTCCTCGAGGGCCGCCTGAGCGCCGATCAGCTCGATGGCTTCCGCCAGGAGAAGTCGCACGCGCCGAACGGGATCTCCTCCTATCCGCATCCGCGGCTCATGCCCGAGTTCTGGCAGTTCCCGACCGTGTCGATGGGGCTCGGTCCGATCAATGCGATCTACCAGGCGCAGGCGAACAAGTACCTCACGAACCGTGGCATCAAGGATGCGTCCGACCAGCATGTCTGGGCGTTCCTCGGCGACGGCGAGATGGACGAGGTCGAGAGTCGCGGCCAGCTCCAGGTCGCCGCGAACGAGGGCCTCGACAACCTGACCTTCATCATCAACTGCAACCTGCAGCGCCTCGACGGGCCCGTGCGCGGCAACGGCAAGATCATCCAGGAGCTCGAGAGCTTCTTCCGCGGGGCCGGCTGGAACGTCATCAAGGTCGTCTGGGGCCGCGAATGGGACGACCTGCTCGCGCGCGACCACGACGGCGCCCTGCGCAACCTGATGAACGTCACTCCCGACGGCGACTACCAGACGTACAAGGCCGAGTCCGGCGCGTACGTCCGTGAGAACTTCTTCGGCCGCGATCCGCGCGCGCTCGAACTGGTGAAGGACCTCAGCGACGAGCAGATCTGGAACCTGAAGCGCGGCGGCCACGATTATCGCAAGGTGTACGCGGCGTTCAA
The DNA here is from genome assembly GCA_031178025.1 of Agromyces sp. Lineage (GTDB taxonomy): Bacteria > Actinomycetota > Actinomycetes > Actinomycetales > Microbacteriaceae > Agromyces. The sequence continues at coordinate 2,318 of JAPSJU010000107.1, forward strand.
GGCCGCCACCGAGCACAAGGGCCAGCCGACCGTCATCCTCGCGAAGACCATCAAGGGCTACGGCCTGGGTCCGAGCTTCGAGGGCCGCAATGCGACCCACCAGATGAAGAAGATGACGCTCGACAACCTCAAGACGTTCCGCGACGCGATGCGCATCCCCATCACGGACGCGCAGCTCGAGGAGAACCCCTACCTGCCCCCGTACTACACCCCGGGCGACCAGGACGAGGCGATCCAGTACATGCACGAGCGCCGCCGGGCCCTCGGCGGCTACCTGCCCGAGCGCCGCACGACGCACACGGCCATCACGCTGCCCGACGACTCGGCGTACGCGATCGCCAAGAAGGGCTCGGGGACCCAGGAGATCGCCACCACCATGGCGTTCGTCCGCATCCTGAAGGACCTGATGCGCTCGAAGGACTTCGGCAACCGGATCGTGCCGATCATCCCCGACGAGGCGCGCACGTTCGGCATGGACGCGTTCTTCCCGAACGCGAAGATCTACAACCCGAACGGCCAGCACTACACCTCCGTCGACCGCGAGTTGCTCCTCGCCTACAAGGAGAGCCCGCAGGGCCAGATCATCCACGTCGGTATCAACGAGGCGGGTGCGCTCGCCGCGTTCACGGCCGTCGGCACCTCGTACTCGACCGAGGGCGAACCCCTCATCCCGATCTACGTCTTCTACTCGATGTTCGGGTTCCAGCGCACCGGGGATGCCATCTGGGCCGCCGGCGACCAGATGGCCCGCGGCTTCATGATCGGGGCGACGGCCGGTCGCACGACCCTGACCGGCGAGGGCCTGCAGCACGCCGACGGGCACTCGCTGCTCCTCGCGTCGACGAACCCCGCCGTCGTGTCGTACGACCCGGCCTACGGGTACGAGATCGGCCACATCGTGCGCTCGGGACTCGAGCGGATGTACGGCGGAAACCACCCCGACCCGAACGTCATGTACTACCTGACGGTGTACAACGAGCCGCTCGTGCAGCCCGCAGAGCCCGAGGGCGTCGACGTCGAGGGCATCGTCCGCGGCATCCATCGCATCTCCGAGGGCTCGGTGCAGGGGCCGAAGGCGCAGCTGCTCGCCTCCGGCGTCGCCGTGCCGTGGATCCTCGAAGCCCAGGAGCTGCTCGCGAACGACTGGGGCGTCTCCGCGGATGTCTGGTCGGTCACGAGCTGGACCGAGCTGCGCCGCGACGGCCTCGCGGCCGACGAGCACAACTTCCTCAACCCCGATGCCGAGCGTCGCAGCGCGTACGTGACGCAGAAGCTCTCGGCAGCGCAGGGACCGTTCGTCGCGGTGTCCGACTTCATGCACGCCGTGCCCGACCAGATCCGCGCCTACGTGCCGGGCGACTTCGCCACGCTCGGCGCCGACGGATTCGGGTTCTCCGACACGCGCCCCGCAGCTCGCCGCTTCTTCACGATCGACGGCCCCTCGGTCGTCGTGCGCACCCTGGAGCTCCTGGCGGACCGCGGGGAGGTCGACCGCTCGCTGCCTGCGCAGGCCATCGAACGGTACCGGCTGCACGACGTCAACGCCGGCACCACCGGGACGGCCGGCGGCGAAAGCTAGCGCGGGCGACCGAGGTGGCGAGGAAGCCCAGGACGAAGGCGGAGACGCTCGCATGGTTGCGCACCATCGCGGGTGAGCTGTCGTCGCAGACGCTGAAGCGGCTCGAGGACACGCTGCCGTGGTACGGCGACATGCCTCCGAGCCGCCGCTCCGCCGTGGGTCTCGTCGCCCAGGCCGGCATCTCGTCGTTCATCTCCTGGTTCGACGACCCCCGGTCGACGCCGTGGATCGCGGCCGACGTCTTCGGCGCCGCGCCGCGTGAGCTGCTCCGCTCGGTCAGCCTGCAGCAGACGCTGCAGCTGATCCGGGTGACCGTGGAGGTCGTCGAGGACCGGGTGAACGACGGCGGCGAGCCGCTGCGCGAGGCGATCCTGCTCTATTCACGCGAGATCGCGTTCGCGGCGGCCGATGTGTACGCTCGCGCCGCCGAGGCACGGGGACTCTGGGATGCACGCCTCGAAGCCCTCGTCGTCGACTCGATCCTCTCCGGCGAGTACGACGACGAGCTGCCGAGTCGCATCGCCGCACTGGGTTGGCATGGGCACGGCGAGGTCGCGGTGCTCGTCGGCACTGCGCCGAAGCAACTCGACGTCGATCACGTCCGCCGCGCCGCGCGACACATGCAGGCCGACGTCCTCATCGGCGTGCAGGGCAACCGTCTCGTGCTCGTCATCGGGCGATCCGACTCGCTCGGACGGGACGCCGACGAGTCCGTCGGCGCCCCGCCGGCCCTCACCTTCATGGAGATCGCCACCCAGCTCGAACCGCACTTCGGCCAGGGCCACCTGGTGCTGGGCCACGAGGTGCCGAACCTCGTCGACGCATCGAAGAGCGCGAAGGCCGCGCTCGCCGGCTTCGCCGTCGCCCGCTCGTGGCGGCACGCCCCACGCCCGGTGCACGCCGACGACCTGCTGCCCGAGCGTGCGCTCGCCGGCGATCCCCTCGCGAGGGCGACGCTCGTGCACCGCATCTACCGGCCGCTGCAGGCCCACTCGACCGAGCTGCTCACCACGCTCTGGAGCTACCTCGACAACGGTCGCTCGCTGGAGGCCACGGCGCGCGAACTCTTCGTGCACCCCAACACCGTGCGCTACCGCCTCAAGCGCGTCTCCGACGTCATCGGCTGGGACGCCACGGGTGCCCGCGAAGCGCTCATCCTCCAGGCCGCCCTCATCATCGGTTCGATGAGCGACCACGAACAACAGCCGAGACGGCGATCGCGCTGAGCCGGACACCCATCGCGTGTCGGCCACGCACAAGGGTTTCCCCGAGAGCTTGTGGCATCGGCACACACGACGGTGGTCGCAGCTTGGCAGACTAGGGAGAGTGATCGTCGTCGTCTGCCCTGGACAGGGCTCCCAGACTCCCGGATTCCTCGCTCCCTGGCTTGCCGATCCGACCGCTGCCGAGCGTCTCGCCGGATTCTCCGACGCGGCGGGCGTCGACCTCGCCGCCCATGGCACGCACAGTGACGCCGACACGATTCGCGACACGGCGATCGCGCAGCCCCTCATCGTCGCTGCCGGCCTCCTCACGCTCGACGCACTGCTCGCCGACGGACGCTCCGCGCGCATCGCCGGCATCGCGGGGCACTCGGTGGGTGAGATCACCGCCGCGGCGGGTGCCGGGGTCCTCGACGAGCTCGACGCCATGCGCTTCGTGGCCGAACGCGGTCGCGCCATGGCGGATGCCGCAGCGCTCGCCCCGACCGGCATGAGCGCCGTGCTCGGCGGCGATGAGGCCGCCGTCCTCGGGCGCCTCGCCGAACTCGGCCTCGAGCCGGCGAACTTCAACGGCGGCGGGCAGATCGTCGCCGCCGGCGCCCTCGACGCGCTCGAGCAGCTGAAGTCCGAGCCACCCGCCGGCGCGCGGGTCATCCCGCTCCAGGTCGCCGGCGCCTTCCACACCCGATACATGCAGCCCGCCGTCGCGCGGCTCGCGGCCGTCGCAACCGATCACGACGTCTCCGACCCGGGGGTGACGCTGTGGACCAATCACGACGGCAGCACCGTGGCATCCGGCCGGCGTTTCGTCGAGCTGCTCGTGGGCCAGGTCTCCTCCCCCGTGCGCTGGGACCGATGCATGCAGTCCTTCGCCGATGCGGGCGTCACGGGCATCGTGGAGATCGCTCCGGCCGGCGCGCTCGTCGGCCTCGCGAAGCGGGCGCTGAAGGGCGTGCCGACCGTCGCCGTGAAGACCCCCGACGACCTCCCCGCCGCCATCGAGCTCATCGAGCAGGCCGCCTGAACCCGGGCACGACGAGAAAGCCGAGCATGACGAAACCCACACTGCAGCAGTCGCACGGACCTGCGTACACGCGCATCTACGCCATCGGCGCGGCCCGGGGCGAGAACTCGGTGCCGAACGAGGACCTCATCGGCCCGATCAACTCCTCCGACGAGTGGATCCAGCAGCGCACCGGCATCATCACGCGAGTACGCGCCGGTGCGGGCGTGGAAGCGATCGACCTCGCCACGGATGCCGCACGTGAGGCGATCGGGAAGTCCGGCGTCGCCCCGGAGCTCATCGACCTCGTCATCGTGGCCACCGTCTCGAACGTGCAGCAGACCCCCTCCATCGCCGCAGTGCTCGCCGACCGGGTGGGGGCGAACCCGGCCGCCGCGTACGACACCAACGCCGCCTGCGCCGGGTACGCGTACGCCATCGCCCAGGCGGACGCGCTCATCCGCACCGGCGGGGCGCACTACGCGCTCGTGGTCGGCGCCGAGAAGCTCTCGAACATCGTCGATCCGACCGACCGCTCGATCTCGTTCCTGCTCGGCGACGGTGCGGGCGCCGTGGTCATCGGCCCGAGCGACTTCCCCGGCATCGCGCGCACCGTCTGGGGCTCCGACGGTGCCAAGGCCGGTGCGGTCGGCATGGATTCGACGCTCACGCAGTACCGCGACGGCCTCGCCGCGTGGCCGACGCTCCGCCAGGAGGGCCAGACGGTCTTCCGATGGGCCGTCTGGGACATGGCGAAGGTCGCCAAGCAGGCACTGGATGCCGCGGGCATCACCTCGGCGGACCTCGCCGCGTTCATCCCGCACCAGGCGAACATGCGGATCATCGACGAGTTCGCCAAGCAGCTGAAGCTGCCCGACTCGGTCGTGATCGCGCG
>JAPSJU010000455.1 GCA_031178025.1 Agromyces sp.
ACCCGGGTGGCGGCCCAGTCGGTGATGCGGCTCTCGGCGAGGTCGAGGGCGAGGCGCACGAGCGAGCGGCCCTCGCCGCCGATGCCCGTCTCGTTCTTCACGCGGCGCGAGGTCTGGGATGCACGCTGGAAGAGACGCTCGAGCTCGGGGGTCGTCGTTCCCTCGGCGCGTGCCTTCTCGAGCGAGCGGCGAACCTGGCCCGCGATCTCGCCTTCGCCGACGACGACCGATTCCAGCCCGGATGCCACGGCGAAGAGGTGTCCTGCGACGGCGTTGCCGTGCACGAAGCCGAAGGTCGTGCGGAGCTCCTCGGCCTCGAGGCCCGCCACCGTGCCGACCGCGCGGATCGCCTCGTGCACCGCCGGAACCGGCGAGACGCCCTCTGGCGTGCCGAGGTCGAGGTAGGCCTCGAATCGGTTGCACGTCGCGACGACGACCGCGCCCTGCAGGGCGTCGTGACCGTCGAGGATGCGAGGTGCCGCCGATTCCGCGTTCGCCGAGAGACGCTCGAGCATGTCGAACCCGGCGTTCTTGTGACTCGCGGTGAGGCAGATGAGCACCATTCGATTCTACCCGCCGTCGAACGATGCTCCGCCTCGGTGATGCCGAGCCGTCCGCGTCCCCTCCACCATGACGGGAACGGGCGCCGTGTGCGGCGGCTCGAGGCCCTCGGCGGCGAGCGCATCGCGGTGCTTGGCCTTCCAGCTGCGCACGGTCGCGAAGAACGGCGCGTCCGAGAGGGCGAATCGGCCGGGCCTGCCCGCGGTGAGGATGATCGGCAACTCGACGCTCGCCCCGCCCTGCCGCACGCGCAGCACGACCGCTGGCACGACCGAGCCGCCGACGACCATCGAATCGGCACGGATGCTGCGCACCTGCCGCCACGGGAACTGCAGCACGCGGCGCGGCCGCGCGCCGCCGTTCCAGAAGGTGACCCCGCCTTCGTCGACGACGATCGAGTAGCGCGAGCTGAGGTGCACGTCGTCATGCTCGTCGGCGAGCTCGTTCAGGCGCTGCGCCAGCGTGCTGGTGCGGATGCCGCAGCTGAGCTCGCCCCGCACCGTCGTCTCGAGGGCGATGCGCCGGGCGCGGGTGCGGGCCGCACGGGCGAGCCGCACGAGGCCCCAGACCCCGAACGCCAGCGCCGTGGCGACGGCGAACAGGACCCCGATGCGGCCGCTGGGGATGACCGGCAGGTGGGACATGAGCTGCTCGAGCACCGCGGATCCGGCGACGAGGCCGGTGATCACCACACCGGCCGTGATGCCGACGAGGACGGTGAGCCCAGTGCGATGCGGGGCGGCCGGATGCGCCGGGCGCCGTCGCGCGGCCCGGTGCGGTCGACGCCGCGCTCGCGGCGGGGCCGCACCCCTCGGGCTGGTCGGGCGGGCAGGGGACGCGACGCGATTCGGGGCCATGTGCTTCTCCGTGGTGTGCGGAGGCGCGCGGGCCGGGCACCCCGCGCGTCGGCGTACCTGAGCGTGCACGCCGTGTCCGACACTAGCGGTCGAGGAGGGTCCGAGGGGAGTGTTCCTCGACATCCGTGC
>JAPSJU010000456.1 GCA_031178025.1 Agromyces sp.
GCGCCCGGTCCTCGTGGGAGGGCCGGGCGTCTCGCGGTCAGATGGCGATGTCGAGGTCCTCGACGCGCAGGTCGGCGTAGTGCGCGTCGACGAGGATCGGCAGGTGGTCGGACGCCCCACGGGGGAGTGTCTCGACGCGGCGGATGTCGAAGCCGGCCGACGTGGCGAGGTCGAAGTGGCCGCGGAAGAACTTGTAACGGGTGTAGGTGCGGCTGTCGCTGAGGGTGAGGTCGTAGCCGCCCTCCCGCACCTTGGCGGCGAGGTTCTGCTTGAAGATCGGGTAGTTGTAGTCGCCGACCATGATCGTCGGCAGTCCCGGTCCGAGGAGTTGCAGCTCAGCGAGCGCCGACTTGATCTGATGGCGTCGCAACGAGTTCAGCGCCGTCAGCGGCGCGGCGTGGAACGACGCCACGACGAGCTCGCGGTCGTGCGTGAGGTCGTGCATCCGCGCGCCAAGGAGGCGCTCGTGCGCCGGCCGGAGCAGATGGTCGTGGAGCGACTTCTTCAGCGCGAAGGCGCGGATGGCCCGCGGCTCGAGCCGATCGGGCCGGTAGTACATCGCCAGGCCCAGTCGGTTGCCCGTGGTCGAGTGCGCGAGCCGGAGCCGGCCGACCCACTCGGCCAGGCCCGTGGTGTCGCACTCCTGGAGGCAGATGACGTCGGGCGAGTAACGCTCATCGAGCGCCGGGAGTTCGTCGATCGCCCGGTGCTTCCGGAGGTTGTAGCTCACGACCAGCATGTCTCCAGCCTAAGCGTCGACGGAGCGTGGCCGAACGGGTTGCATGGCGCCGAGTGTTCACGTACGCCGGTGGCCGGCGTGTGATCGCCCGCCGTCGCGCGGCGGTGTCCAGAGGTCGATGCTGCGCCGCACCGCGCTCGGCCAATACACTCGCGTCATGCAGACGCGAGAGCCCGCCCGCCGTGCGGGGCGACGGGCACGTGCGCTCGCGGCCGCGGCATCCGCCCTGCTCGTGGCGTTCGCCGTCACCGGATACTCGGCCGTCGTCGAAGCGGAATCGCGCGCACGGCTCCTCGCCGAGATCGACGACGTGTCCGCGTCGATCACGCGCAGCACCGACACGGGGCGTGCGGTCGTCGCGTCCCACCTCTCCGCCGCCATCTGCGTCGCCGAGGCATCCGCTCGGCTCGCGCCGGTCGTGCACGGCGGCGAGCGGCTCACGGCCGCCTCCGTCGAACGCGCGACGACCGTCGTGCGCACGGTCCCGGATGTCGCGCCCGCGCCCGCCTACGACCCCGCTCCGCCGGCCGCCCCACGCGCCGACGCCGACTCCGAGGCGCTCGAGACGGCGCTCGAGGAGCTGCGTCGGATCCACGTCGAGACCGCGTCGGAGGTCGCCGCGCTGGCGTCGACCGCGCGACGGACCGAGCAGCAGTGCCGCACCGCAGAGGCGGCCACGGCGTCCCTCGTCGCCGACATCACGCAGCGCACCGACGAGCTGATCGCTGCCAACCCGAAGGCGGCAGCCGGCCTCGCGACCGCGCTCAGCGACGCCCGAGCCGCGGTGGTCGCCGCCGAGGCGGGCG
>JAPSJU010000108.1 GCA_031178025.1 Agromyces sp.
TCGATCCGTTCGAAGTGCGCCGGATGCAACGGCAGCCGCTTCTCGTCGGGCTTGCTCGAGTGCGCCAGCACACCGAGGCGCAGCAATGGCGGTGCGAGGTTCGACATGGCTGACTTCCCGTCTGGGGCCCGGATCGGTGGGACTCGCCCGGGTCGGCCCGACGGCATCTGCGAGGAACCCGTCGTCGCCGAACCACCGGCCCCGAGGTCGTCGGCCCGCTTCCGAGGCTACGCCATGCCGACGGCGGTCGTGATCGCTCCCCGCGGCTACCGCAGGCTCTTCGTGTGCCAGACCGTCTTGGTCTCGGTGAAGGCGCTGATGCGCCCCAGGGCCGGCGCTGCGGCGTCGGGCCCCGATTCGGGGCGCAGGACCCGCTTCAACGTGTCGGCCGCCTCGATCTCGAGCGAGATCCAGTCGAGATCGGCCGCGCCGACGAGGTCGAGGGCATTGACGTCGGCGTGGCTCGCCAGCCACGGTGCGATCTCGGCGGGGGCGCCGGTGAGCACGTTGACGACGCCCTTCGGCACGTCGCTGGTGGCGAGGACCTCGGCGAGGCTGATCGCCGACAGCGGGAATCGCTCACTCGCGACGACGACGACCGCGTTGCCCGCGACGAGGGCGGGGGCGACCGCCGACACGAGGCCCAGCAGCGAGGAGTCCTGTGGCGCCACGATCGCGACCACGCCGGTCGGCTCGGGCACCGAGATGTTGAAGTAGGGTCCGGCGACCGGGTTCGCGTTGCCCGCCACCTGGGCGAACTTGTCGGACCAGCCGGCGTACCAGACCCACCGGTCGACGGACTCGTCGACCTGCGCGGATGCCGCCGCGCGGGAGACGCCCTCGGCCTCCTCGATCTCGGCGATGAACTGGCCTCGGCGGCCTTCGAGCAGCTCCGCGATCCGGTAGAGCACCTGCCCGCGGTTGTACGCCGTCGCACCCGCCCAGGCGGGGACGGCCGCGCGAGCCGCGACGATCGCGTCGCGGGCGTCCTTGCGCGACGCCTTCGCGGCGTTGGCGAGGAAGGCGCCGGAGCTCGAGACCACCTCGTAGGTGCGACCGGACTCGCTGCGAGGGAAGGCGCCCCCGATGTAGAGCTTGTAGGTCTTCGGCACGGCGAGGCGGCTCACTTCGCGCCTCCCTTCTTCGTCGTCGCTGGTCGCGGTTCGGATCGTGCGTCGGAATGCGTTTCGCTCGCCGCGGCGGGGTCGGCCGACTCGATGGGGACGTGCGTTCCCGGAGCCACGCGGTGCGGCTCGGCGGACTGCCCGATCGCCGTCGGCGCCAGGTAGGCGGCGAGGCCGTGGCGGCCGCCCTCGCGACCGTAGCCGGACTCCTTGTATCCGCCGAAGGGGCTGGCGGGGTCGAACCGGTTGAACGTGTTCGCCCAGACCACTCCGGCGCGCAGCTGGTCGGCGACGGCGAGGATGCGGCTGCCCTTGTCGGTCCAGATGCCGGCGGACAGCCCGTAGGGCGTGTTGTTCGCCTTGGCGATCGCCTCGGCCGGGGTGCGGAACGTGAGCACCGACAGCACCGGGCCGAAGATCTCCTCCCGCGCGATACGGCTCGAGGTCTGCACGTTCGTGAAGATCGTCGGCGCGTACCAGAACCCGTTCTCGGGTATCTCGCACGGCGCACTCCAGCGCTCGGCGCCTTCCGCGACGCCGACGTCGGAGAGTTCGCGGATGCGCTCGAGCTGCTCTCGGGAGTTGATCGCGCCGATGTCGGTGTTCTTGTCGAGCGGATCGCCCATGCGCAGCGTCGCGAGCCGCAGCTTCAGTCGCTCGACGACCTCGTCGTGGACGTTCTCCTGCACGAGCAGTCGAGAACCCGCACAGCAGACATGGCCCTGGTTGAAGAAGATGCCGTTCACGATGCCCTCGATGGCCTGGTCGATCGGCGCGTCGTCGAACACGATGTTCGCCGCCTTGCCGCCGAGCTCGAGGGTGACCTTCTTGTCGGTGCCCGCGACCTGCTTCGCGATCGCGCGCCCCACGGCCGTCGATCCGGTGAACGCGACCTTGTCGACGCCGTCGTGGGAGACGAGCGCGGCCCCCGTGTCGCCGGCGCCCGTGATGATGTTCACGACACCCGGGGGCAGTTCCGCCTGCTGCAGGATCTCGGCGAAGATGAGCGCGGAGAGCGGCGTCGTCTCGGCGGGCTTCAGCACGACGGTGTTGCCCGCCGCGAGCGCCGGCGCGATCTTCCACGCGAGCATGAGCAACGGGAAGTTCCAGGGGATGACCTGCGCGGCCACCCCGAGGGCGCGGGGGTTGGCGCCCAACCCCGCGTGATCGAGCTTGTCGGCCCAGCCTGCGTAGTAGAAGAACCACGCTGCGACGAGGGGCACGTCGACGTCGCGGGACTCCTTGATCGGCTTGCCGTTGTCGAGCGACTCGGCGACGGCGAGTTCGCGGGCCCGCTCCTGCACGAGCCGCGCGATCCGGAAGAGGTACTTGCCGCGGTCGCGCCCCGACATCCGCGACCAGATGCGGTCGTAGGCGCGACGGGCCGCTGCGACCGCGACGTCGACGTCGGCGTCGTTCGCGCTCGCCACGGTCGCGAGGCGCTCCTCGGTCGCGGGCGAGATGGTCTGGAACGGGGTGCCCCGTCCGTCGACGAACTGCCCGTCGATGAAGAGGCCGTACTGCTCGCGGAGCGAGAGGATCGCCCGGGACTCGGGGGCGGGCGCGTACTCGAGGAAGCTCATGTCAGGTCTCTCAGTCGATCGTCACGTAGTCGGCGCCGGAGTAGTGACCGGTCGACATCTTCTGGCGCTGCAGGAGCACGTCGTTCAGCAGGCTCGACGCGCCGAACCGGAAGAGGTGCGGCTGCAGCCATTCCTCGCCGACGGTCTCCGCCACGGTGACGAGGTACTTGATGGCGTCCTTCGACGCCCGGATGCCGCCGGCGGGCTTCACGCCGATGCGCTGCCCCGTGGCCAGGTGCCAGTCCCGCACGACCTCGAGCATGAGGAGCGTCACCGGCAGCGTCGCAGCCGGCTGCACCTTGCCCGTGGAGGTCTTGATGAAGTCGCCGCCGGCGAGGATGGCGAGCCAGGAGGCACGGCGCACGTTGTCGTACGTCGCGAGCTCCCCCGTCTCGAGGATCACCTTGAGGCTCGCGCTCGAGCCGTCGGGTCGGCGGCAGGCCTCCTTCACCGCGGCGATCTGGTCGAACACGAGGCCGTAGCGGCCGGCGAGGAACGCGCCGCGGTCGATGACCATGTCGATCTCATCGGCGCCCGCGGCGACGGCCTCCGCCGTGTCCGCGAGCTTGACGTCGAGCGACGCGCGACCGCTCGGGAACGCCGTGGCGACGGCCGCGACCGAGATGAGCCCGGCGTCGGGGTCGCCGTGCGCTGCCCCCAGCGCGTCGACGGCGAACGGCACCATGTCGCCGTAGACGCACACTGCCGCGACCCGCGGCGTCGTGGCATCCGCCGGGTCGGGGTTCACCGCCTTGGCGACGAGCGAGCGCACCTTGCCCGGCGTGTCGGCACCCTCGAGCGTCGTGAGGTCGATGAGGGAGATGATCGTGTCGAGCGCCCGGCGCTTGGACGTGGTCTTGATCGAACGGGTGCCGAGGCCCGCCGCTCGCTGCTCGAGGCCCACTGCATCGACCCCGGCGATGCCGTGCAGGTAGCGCCGCAGGGTGGCGTCGTCTGGCTCGCCACCGAGCACGGCGAGCGCGCGCTCCCGGGCGGTGACGAGGGAGGTGCCTGACATGGTGGTGACCTGGCTTTCGTGTCGGTGTCGGAACGGGTCGCGGCGCGAGGCGCTCATCCGTCGAGGAGGTGGAGGGCCGTGGCCTCGTCGGTGACGAGGACCGTGCAGAGGCCGCTCGCGACGACGGCGTCGGCGACGGCGTGCTTGGCCGGGCCGGACATGACGGCGATCGCGAGCGGCGCACCGCGCAACTCGTCGAGGGTGAGCCCCACGGTGCGTGCATCGAGGGCGGGATCGACGATGTTGCCGTCGGAGTCGATGTACCGGCCGACGACGTCGCCCACCGCGCCCTTCTGGACGAGCAGGTCGACGTCGGCCACCGACAGGTAGCCGCTCTCCACGTGGACGGAGCTGTGGTCCGCGGCCCCGGCGCTGAACAGGTACGCCTCGGCCGATCGCGCGAGCTCGATGACGCCCGCGACGACGCGGTCGGCCTCGATGGCCTCCTTCGTCTCGAGGCGCTCGAGGATGGCGGGGCTCGGCAGGAGCGTGGCGCTGCCCCCGCCCTTCTGCGCGATGCCGACGGCGGTCGCCGCCGCGGTGCCCGGCCGGCGGTTGAGGCTCACGCCGCCGTTGATCTGCACGACGTTGACCCCGGTCGCCCAGCCGTTGCGCAGGTGCTGGGAGATCTCGAAGAGCGTGCGGCCCCAGCTCACGCCGAGCGTGCGCGGTACGGGCCGCAGCGCGGTGAGGTAGTCGGCGGCTGCCTGGGCGGTGCGCTGCTGGAGCTCCTCGGGCGAGTGCACGCCCGCCGTGGAGACCACGATCGCGTCGCTCAGCCCGCGCTCCTCGCGGAGCCGGCGCTCGATGGGCAGGCGGCGTGCACGCGGGTGCAGGATCTCGATGCGGATGAACCCGCGCTGCTTCGCCTGGGCGAGGAGCCGACCGACCTTCCACCGGGTGAGGCGCAGCGCCTGCCCGATCTCGTCCTGGGTCTTGTTCTCCTCGTAATAGAGCTCGGCCGCCCGGATCGAGAGGAGTTCGTCGATCTCGTCCACACGCATCCTTCCGCCTCCCCCAGCGTAGGCAGCCGATCCCGCCTCGGCAACACTCGCTGGCAATGCTGCTCATATGAGCAGAGGGCACGCGACGTCGCGCGCGCCTATGCTGATGCCATGGGCCACGCGCTCGCACTCGCGATCGACCTCGGCGGCACCAAGGTCGAGGCCGCACTGGTCGACGACCGGGGCGTGCTGCTCGCCGGCTCCCGCCACCGACGTCCCACCGGAGCGGACGCCACGAGCGCCGGGCTCGAGGCGGCGGTGCACGAGGTCGTGGATGCGGCGCGAGCCGCCGTTCCTGCGGGGGTCCCGCTCCGCGGTATCGGCATCGGGGCCGCCGGTCCCATCGATGTCGATGGTGCGCTGGTGTCGCCGCTCAACGTGCCCGCGTGGCGTGACTTCCCGCTCGGGGCATCCGTCGCCGGTCGATCGCCGGACCTCCCCGTGACGCTGCGCATCGACGGACTCTGCATCACGCTCGCCGAGCACTGGGTCGGCGCCGGTCGCGGCGTCGACAACCTGCTCGGCATGGTCGTCTCGACCGGGGTCGGCGGCGGACTCGTGCTCGGCGGGCGGGCGGTGCCGAGCCCGACGGGCAACGCCGGACATGTCGGCCACATCGAGGTCGGCGGGTTCGACGACCCCTGCCCCTGCGGAGGCAGCGGATGCCTCGAGGCGGTCGCCTCGGGCCCCCGCACGGTCGCGTGGGCTCGTGCGCGGGGCTTCACGGGCGAGACGGGCGAAGACCTCGCGATGGCGCACGCCGCCGGCGACCGGGTCGCCCTCGAGGCGGTGCACCGGGCCGGCACGGCCATCGGCCGCGCGGTCGCCTCGGCGGCGAACCTGCTCGATCTCGACGTCGTCGCGATCGGCGGCGGCTTCTCCCGCGTCGCTCCAGCGCTCTTCGAGCACGCACGCGCGGCCCTCGCCGAGCGCGCCGGGTTCCCGTTCGTCACGCGCGTGCGCATCGTGCCGTCCGGACTCTCCGATGAAGGTCCGCTCATCGGGGCCGCGGCGCTCGTGCATCGGCCCGAGCTGCTGATCTGAGCCCGATGCGGCGAGGCCTGCCGTCAGCCTGATGCGGTGGCGTCGTACTCGCCCACCACGGCGCCCGCGGCCGCCCGGTGCGCGCGATGGCGCACGAGCACGGTCGCGGCGATGCCGGCGAGGAGGACGAACACGATTGTGAGCGCCGTGAGCGCGAACCAGTTCGCGTCGAGCGCGAGCACCAGGCCGGCTGCGACGACCGTGATCGCGGCAGCGGCGAGCTTCGAGCCGATCTTCAGCCGCAATGCCGGGCTGAGTCGTCCGTCGGCGGTGTCGCCGTCGGCGAGCAGCAGGTCGGCGAACGAGTCGACCGTGGCGAAGAGCGCGCCCGAGTACGCGAGCGCGCACCCGAGCGCGCCCCAGAGGTTCGGTGCCTTCGGTGCTGCGGCGGCTTCGGCGAGCACGGCGACGATGTCCATGTCAGCGGATGCTACGGGGTCCCGCGCCGGCGGCGCAACGGGCGGGATCATCTCACCGGGACGCGCGCTCATCCTCGAGGAATCGCGGTCGCGACACCACGAGGCCGGCGACGGCGGCAGGGACGGCCGAGGCGAGCAGCACGAGGAGCGGCCAGGTCCAGCCGCCCGTGAGATCGTGCAGCACTCCCACGGCGAGCGGTCCGACCGCCACGGCGAGATAGCCGACCGACTGCACGAACCCCGACAGCGCGACGGCACCCGAGTGGGATCGCGTGCGGAGGTTGATGAGGACGAGGGCGAGCGGGAAGAGGAGCGGTCCGGTGCCCACGAGCGCCACCCACAGCCACGTCGCCGACGCCGGGGCGAGCAGGAGGCCGAGGTACCCGGCGACGATGCAGGCGACGGCGACGGCGACGAGCAGGCGGACCCTGCCGTAGCGCGTGACGAGCATCGGCACGAGCAGGGCGCACGGCAGCCCCATGGCGGCGTACAGCGAGAGCAGCGCGCCGGCCTCGGCGTGGGACGTGCCGGCGATGTCGTGGAGCATCGGCGGCAGCCAGGCGAACAGCGCGTACGCGTTGAAGCCGGACACGGTGAACACCGTGGTGAGCGACCATGCGAGCGGCGAGCGGAGCGCATAGCGGAGCAGGCCCCGCTCCACCTGCTCGGGCAGCGCCGCCGGCGCCTGCCGACGTGGATGCACGAGCAGCGCGATCCACGGAAGCAGCGAGACGGCGGCCACGATCGCCCACCCGCCGAGCGAGAC
>JAPSJU010000109.1 GCA_031178025.1 Agromyces sp.
CGGTGCGGCCGGTTGGCACGAGTCCGCGGCCGGTCGCCGCGGACACCGCCACGCCCATCCGGCCGCCTCGGTGGCGGCGGTACGTCGCCGTCGGCGATTCCCTCACCGAGGGCCTCTGCGACGACTCGAGGATGCCCCCTGGGGAGTACCGCGGCTGGGCGGACCGGCTCGCGCTCCTCCTCGCGCTCTCGAGCCCCGGAGGAGAGCCCGTGCGATCGGCGAACCTCGCGGTGCGCAGCCGCAGGGTGGACGACGCCGTGCACGTGCAGTTGCCGGGGGCGGAGGCGCTCGGTGCGGACCTCGTCTCGGTACTCATCGGCGCGAACGACCTCGTCGGGTCGCGGGTCGACCCGGTCGCGCTCGCCGAACGCCTGCGAGGTCCGGTCGAGCGACTGCGCGGACGCGGCTGCGACGTGCTGCTCGTCACCCCGTTCACGCCGCCTCGCCCGGCGTCACGCCTCTTCGAGCGGCGGTTCGCGAGGTTCAACGACGCCGTGCGTCGGATCGCCGCGGAGCACGGCACGATGCTCCTCGATGTCGCCGAGCGGCCGGAGCTCACGGCGCTCGACCGGTGGGCCGAGGATCGCGTGCACCTGAACGCGGCCGGTCACCGAGGGCTCGCCTACGCGGCGGCCAACGTGCTCGGCGTCCCGCACGCCGAGGCGCTCGGCGTCCTCGAGTCCGCCGTGCACGAGCCCGACGACGACGGTCGGATCACGCTCGTCGGCGATCTCGAGTGGCTTCGGCGCCATGCGGCGCCGTGGGTGCTCCGCCGCGCTCGCGGACGCACCGCGGGCGACGGGCTCGAGGCGAAGCGGGCGATGCTGAGTCCTGTGGTCGTGCCGACGCGTCGGACGCTGCAGGTGCCCGAGGCGCGGTGAGGATCAGCCGCTCTTGCGGCGGAACTCGCGCTTGTGGTCGGCCGGCCCCTGGGACTGCTGGGCCGAGCCGCCGCCGTCGAGGTGGGCTTCGCCCTCGCGCTGCTTCGAGGCGGTGTTCTTGCGCTCGAGCGCCTCGCGGAACTTGCGCTTCGTCTCCTCGGAGGGGCCGGTGGTGCTCTGCTCGTCGGACGTCATGCCTTCGAGTCTGGCATGGATGTCGCGGCTCGTGCGCCGCCTCGGGCCGCCGTCGAGGCGACGCCGACGGGACATCCGCTGTTCACGGTCGACGAAGCCACCCTCTGCTAGAGTTGTGGTGATCGTCCGGTGTGTTGTGCCCCGGGCGGCGTTGGAGCAGGCCGGCAGGAAGCTGGTCCCCTGTGGTGGATCACCAACTCGATTTGGTGGACTTCTACTGGTGGCCAGCGTGAGCGCGTCGCCTGATGCGTTTCGAAATGCCTGTTCCTGCTCCTCTGGTTGAGTCGTGCCCACACGGGGTGCGACGGTAAACAAAGGAGACGACCTCTTGGAAGGTCCTGAAATCACGTTCGCCGAAACGGTCATCGACAATGGCAAGTTCGGCACCCGTACCATCCGCTTCGAGACCGGCCGCCTTGCCCAGCAGGCGCAGGGCTCCGCCGCGGCCTACATCGACGAAGAGACCATGCTGCTCTCGGCGACGTCGGTGTCGAAGCAGCCGAAGGAGCACTTCGACTTCTTCCCGCTCACGATCGACGTCGAGGAGCGGATGTATGCCGCCGGCCGCATCCCCGGCTCCTTCTTCCGTCGCGAGGGCCGTCCCTCGACGGAGGCGATCCTCACCTGCCGCCTGATCGACCGCCCGCTGCGCCCCTCGTTCGTCGAGGGCCTCCGCAACGAGGTGCAGGTCGTCGTCACGGTGCTGGCCATCGAGCCCGACGAGCTCTACGACGTGCTCGCCATCAACGCCGCGTCGCTCTCGACGCAGCTCTCGGGCCTCCCCTTCTCGGGCCCCGTGGGCGGCGTTCGCGTCGCGCTCATCGACGGCCACTGGGTCGCCTTCCCGAAGCACACGCAGCTCGAGGACGCGGTGTTCAGCATGGTCGTCGCGGGTCGCGTCATCACGGAGGCCGACGGCTCGCAGGACGTCGCGATCATGATGATCGAAGCCGAGGCCACCGACAACGCGTGGAACCTCATCCAGGCGGGCGCCGTCAAGCCCGACGAGACGGTCATCGCGCAGGGCATCGAGGCGTCGAAGCCCTTCATCAAGCAGCTCGTCGAGGCGCAGCAGCAGGTCGCCGCCACCGCGGCCAAGCCCACCGCCGACTACCCGACGTTCCCGCCGTACCAGGCGTCGACGAAGGAGGCCGTCGAGGCGCTTGCGCTCGAGGAGCTCAAGGGCATCTTCCAGATCGCCGGCAAGACCGAGCGCCAGGACGCCGACGACGCCCTGAAGGCGCGCGTCAAGGAGGCCATCGCGGCCAAGGTCGAGGCGGGCGAGCTCCCCGAGTCCGCGAACGCCGAGGTCTCCGCGGCCTACAAGTCGGTCACGAAGCACGTCGTGCGCTCGCGCGTCCTCGAGGAGGGCGTGCGGATCGACGGGCGTGGGCTCGCCGACATCCGTCCGCTCGACGCGGAGGTGCAGGTCGTGCCGCGCGTGCACGGCTCGGCCATCTTCCAGCGCGGTGAGACCCAGATCCTGGGCGTGACCACGCTGAACATGCTCAAGCTCGAGCAGCAGATCGACTCGCTGAGCCCGGTCACCAAGAAGCGCTACATGCACAACTACAACTTCCCGCCCTACTCGACCGGCGAGACCGGCCGGGTCGGGTCGCCGAAGCGTCGCGAGATCGGGCACGGCGCCCTCGCCGAGCGTGCGCTCGTGCCGGTGCTGCCGACGCGCGAGGAGTTCCCCTACGCGATCCGCCAGGTGTCGGAGGCGCTCGGCTCGAACGGGTCGACGTCGATGGGCTCCGTCTGCGCGTCCACCCTCTCGCTCCTCAACGCCGGCGTGCCGCTGCGGGCACCCGTCGCGGGCATCGCGATGGGCCTCATCTCCGACACGGTGAACGGTGAGACCCGCTACGCGGCGCTCACCGACATCCTCGGTGCCGAGGACGCGCTCGGCGACATGGACTTCAAGGTCGCGGGTACGAGCGAGTTCGTCACGGCGATCCAGCTCGACACCAAGCTCGACGGCATCCCGGCCTCCGTGCTGGCCGGCGCGCTCACGCAGGCCAAGGACGCGCGCACGACGATCCTCGCCGTGCTCAACGCCGCGATCGACGGCCCCGACGAGATGGCGCCGACGGCGCCTCGCGTGATCTCGGTGCAGATCCCCGTCGACAAGATCGGCGAGCTGATCGGCCCGAAGGGCAAGACGATCAACGCCATCCAGGACGAGACGGGCGCCGACATCTCCATCGAGGAGGACGGCACCGTCTACATCGGCGCGACCGACGGCCCCTCGGCCGAAGCGGCGCGTGCCCAGGTGAACGCCATCGCGAATCCCACGAACCCCGAGGTCGGCGAGCAGTTCCTCGGCACCGTCGTGAAGATCGCGGCATTCGGCGCCTTCATCTCGCTGCTGCCCGGCAAGGACGGCCTGCTGCACATCTCCGAGGTGCGCAAGCTCGCCGGCGGCAAGCGCGTCGAGAACGTCGACGACGTGCTCGGCGTGGGCCAGAAGATCCTCGTCGAGATCACGAAGATCGACGACCGCGGCAAGCTCTCGCTCGCCCCGGTGCTGGCCGAGGACGCCGACGCCGCCGCGGCGCCTGCGTCGGAGCGCGTCCACCCCGACGAGCCCGCTGAGGGCGCCGACGTCGAGGTCTAGGCCGACGACGCGCGTCACGGATGCCCCGCCCGATTCCGATCGGGCGGGGCATCCGTCGTCTGCGCGGAAGCGGATCGGCGACCCGCCTTCGTCGCCGCAGCGGCGCGCGTTTCAGCGGTCGAGCAGGGGCTGCAGTCGGTACGGGATGAGCTCGCCCATCGCGAGTGCGGTCTCGGTGCGCTCGACGCCGTCGATCGCGAGGATCTCGCCGTCGATGCGGAACAGGTCATGCGCATCGCGGCAGACCACGCGCACGAGCAGGTCGACGCTGCCCGAGAGCCCGTGCGCCTGGATGACCTCGGGGATCGCGGCGATCTCGTCGACCACCTCCGCGAGGCGCTTCTGGCGCACGTGCACCGAGATGAAGGCCTCCAGGGGGAAGCCGAGCGGCACGGGGTCGATGCTGCGCTCGAAGGAGAGGAACGCGCCGGCGGCCTCGAGCCGCGACATCCGCGCCTGGACGGTGTTGCGGGAGAGGCCGAGCTGGTCGGCGAGCGCCACGACGGTCGCGCGCGGCTCGCGTGCGAGTGCGGCGAGCAGCGCACGGTCCACTGCGTCGTAGCCATCCATAACGCCACACGTTAGCACCGGTGCTGCGCTGCTTCTTGAGCAACATGCTCGGTGGAGTCGCGGATGCTTGAGCTGTGTGACCGTTGGACGTACCCTCGCAGTAACCGGCAGAGTCGCCGGGTGCGGGCCGCTCACGAGGGGGTCCGCCGACCAGCGAGGATCGACGATGACCCCATCCGACCGAGACGCCACCGGGCTCCTCACGAGGCCCGACCAGTTCGTCCAGCTCGTCACTCCCGGCGGCGAACGACGCCACGACGCCGAGTACGATCCCTGGGTCGCCGACGTCGACAGCACCGCGCTCGGGCGCCTCTACCGCGACATGGCGATCGTCCGCCGACTCGACACCGAGGCCACGGCGCTCCAACGCCAGGGGGAGCTCGGGCTGTGGCCGCCGCTCGCCGGCCAGGAGGCCGCGCAGATCGGGTCGGCGCGGGCGCTCCGCGACGACGACTTCGTGTTCACGAGCTACCGGGAGCACGGGGTCGCCTGGTGCCGTGGCGTCGGCCCGGCCGAGCTGCTCACGGTGTGGCGCGGCTCGGCCGCGTCGGGGTGGAACCCCTACGAGCGCGGCATGGCCGTTCCGCAGATCATCATCGGCGCGCAGGCCCTGCACGCGACCGGGTACGCCATGGGCCTCGCATGGGAGGGGTCGGATGCCGCGAGCGTCGCGTACTTCGGCGACGGCGCCACGAGCGAGGGCGACGTCAATGAGGCGCTCGTCTTCGCGGCGAGCTTCGACGCCCCCGTGGTCTTCTTCTGCCAGAACAACCAGTGGGCGATCTCGGAGCCGGTGGGGCTGCAGTCGAAGCAGCCGCTCGCGCGACGCGCCGACGGATTCGGCATGCCCGGGATCCGGGTCGACGGCAACGACGTGCTCGCGGTGCTCGCGGCGACGCGCGTCGCCCTCGATCGCGCACGGCGCGGCGGCGGACCGACCTTCATCGAGGCGGTCACGTACCGGATCGGCCCGCACACGACCGCCGACGACCCCAAGCGGTACCGCACCGACGACGAACTCGTCGAGTGGGGCACGCGCGACCCGCTGACCCGCGTCCTCGCGCTCCTCGCGGCCTCGGGCGTCGACACCGACGCGCTCGAGGGCGAGGTGGCCGACGAGGCCGGCCGCGCCGCCGCCGAGCTGCGCACCGCCGTCACGACCATCCCGGACCCGGAACCGATGAGCGTGTTCGATCACGTGTACGCGGAGCCCAACAGCCATCTCGCGCGCCAGCGCGACCACTACGCCCGGTACCTCGCGATGTTCGACGACGCCGACCAGACGCCCGCATCGACGTCGGCTGCCGCGACGCAGGCCGAAGGAGGCGCACGGTGACCACGCTCACGCTCGCGAAGGCCCTGAACGCCGGACTCCGTCGCGCCCTCGCCGGCGACGACAAGGTCGTGCTGATGGGCGAGGACATCGGCACGCTCGGCGGCGTGTTCCGCGTCACCGACGGCCTCAAGGCCGAGTTCGGCGCGCATCGGGTCGTCGACACGCCGCTCTCGGAGGCGGGGATCCTCGGCACCGCCGTCGGCCTCGCGTACCGCGGGTTCCGGCCCGTGGTCGAGATCCAGTTCGACGGGTTCATCTACCCGGGCTTCGACCAGATCGTCGCCCAGGTCGCGAAGCTGCACTACCGCTCGCGCGGCAACGTGCGGATGCCGCTCACCATCCGGGTCCCCTTCGGCGGTGGGATCGGCGCGGCCGAGCACCACTCGGAGTCGCCCGAGGCGTACTTCGCGCACACCGCCGGGCTCCGCGTGGTCGCGTGCTCCGACCCGGCCGACGCCTACGTCATGATCCAGCAGGCGATCGCCGGCGATGACCCCGTGCTCTTCTTCGAGCCGAAGCGCCGGTATCACGTCAGGGGCGACGTCGACGAGACGGCGAGCCTCGCCGATGCGAGGCCCCTCGGCGTCGCCTCGCTCGTGGCATCCGGCAGCGACGTCACGCTCGTGACGTACGGCGCCCTCGTGCAGACCGCCCGCGACGCCGCGATCGCCGCGGCCGAGGACGGCGTGTCCATCGAGGTGATCGACCTGCGCTCGCTCGCACCCGTCGACTACCCGACGGTCGAGGCGTCCGTGCGCCGCACCGGCCGGCTCGTGATCGCCCATGAGGCAGGTCAGCAGGGCGGCGTCGGTGCCGAGCTGGCCGCGAGCATCACCGAGCGCTGCTTCGAGTTCCTGGAGGCCGCACCCGTGCGCGTCACCGGTCACGACATCCCGTACCCGCCGGCGAAGCTCGAGCGGCACCACCTGCCCGACCTCGACCGCATCCTCGACGGCGTCGACCGGGCGCTCGGGCGGCCCAACTCCCTGAGCGGCGTGGAGGCATGAGCATGATCAGGGAGTTCCCGCTTCCCGACCTCGGCGAGGGGCTCACGGAGTCGGAGATCGTCGCGTGGCGCGTGGCGGTGGGCGATCGGGTCGAGCTCAACCAGATCATCGCCGACGTCGAGACCGCGAAGGCGGTCGTGGAGCTGCCCTCGCCCTTCGCCGGCGTGATCACCGCCCTGCACGCGGTCGAAGGCGAGACCGTGAACGTCGGCGAGCCGCTGTTCTCGTGCGACACGGGCGACGCCATCGCGGACGCGGCGCCGGCAGCCGTGCCCGAGGCGGCCGTGGAGGCGCCGCCGCAGGCGGCGACGGAGCCCGGTCCGGTCATCGCAGAGCCGGCCGG
>JAPSJU010000457.1 GCA_031178025.1 Agromyces sp.
TCGGCGCCGGCGGCTACCTCGCATCGATCCTTCCCGGACAGCTCGAGGCCGTCGCCGACCCGTCGCCCGTGCGCGTCCGTGACGCCACCCGAGCGGGGATCGGCTCGGTCGTGCCGCTGCAGGCGGCGCTCGTGGCGCGGAACGGTGCCCTCGCCATGGCGGCCGCGATCGCCGCGCTCGACGGGGGCCGACGCTGGCTCATGGCGCGCCGCCGGGCGGGGGACGTCACGTGACCGCCGTCGACCCCGCCACCTCGACCGGCGTCGCCGAGGCCGCAGCCGACCCGCGCTCGGCCGGCCTGCCCGGTTCCGCCTTCACCGTCGGTTACGGCACCAACGGATTCGCCGACCACTCGCTCGACGACGCACTGCTCGTGCTCGACCGACTCGGCTACCGGGCGCTGGCCCTCACCCTGGGGCATCCGCACCTCGATCCCTTCGCGGCCGGGGCGGAGGATGCGGCGGCGCGGCTCCGTGCCCGGCTCGATGAGCTCGGCTGGCGGGCCGTCGTCGAGACCGGTGCCCGATACACGCTCGACCCCTTCCGCAAGCACCGTCCCACCCTGCTCGACGACGACGCGAGCCGTCGTGAGGAGTTCCTGCGCCGAGCGGTCGATCTCGCCGCGGTGCTCGGTGCCGACTGCGTCTCGCTCTGGTCGGGTGTCCTGCCCGAGGGTGTCGCCGCGGGGCTCGCGCACGAACGCCTGCGCTCGCGTCTCGACGGCCTCGTGGCGTACGCCGCGGCATCCGGCGTCGCCCTCGCGTTCGAGCCCGAACCCGGCATGCTCGTCGAGACCGTCGCCGATGCGCTGCGGCTCCGCGCGGATCTCGGCGACCCGGGGACGCTGGGCCTCACGGTGGACCTCGGCCACTGCGTGGTGGTGGAGCCCGAGGGCGTCGTCGGGGCGCTGCGCGCGGCGGGGTCGCTGCTGCGGAACGTGCAGGTCGACGACATGAGGCCCGTCGCCCACGAGCACCTCGAACTCGGCCACGGCTCGCTCGACCTTCGCGCCGCGCTCCGCACCCTCGTGGAGATCGACTACCGCGGCATCGCCGCGATCGAGCTGCCACGGCATGGGCACGACGCGCCGGCCGTCGCGGCTCGCTGCATGACGGCACTGCGAGCGGCATGGGAGGCGGGATGAATCACGCATGGGCCCAGGAGGGCGCGCTGGCGATCGCGGCGGAACCCGCTCGCATCGCGGAACTGTTCCCGGCGGCGGGACGCCGGGTCGGGCGCGACCCCGTCGATCCCGTGGGGGACCCGCTCGGAGTGGTGCACGGCACGCTCGACGACCGGGCCCGCGAGCACCTGCTGCGCGCGCTGCTCGGTGCGCTTCCCCCCGAGGCGGCGGCAGCGGAGATCCGAGACCTCTACCGCTACGGCGACGACGCCGAGCGACGGGGCGTGCTGCGCGGCCTCAGCGCCGTCGACCCGGAGCCGGGCGTGCTGTGCGATGCCGGTCTCGAGCTCGCGGCCGACGCCCTCCGCACGAACGACCCGCGGCTCGTCGCGGCCGCGATGGGTCCGTTCGGCGGG
>JAPSJU010000110.1 GCA_031178025.1 Agromyces sp.
TCTCGGAGCACAGGTTCGACATGTTGATGCGGCCCTTGATGGGGTTCGCCTTGTTCACCGTGTCCTCGAACACGATGTAGGGGTATCCGCTCTCGAACTGGATCTCGGCGAGCGTCTGGAAGAACTCCCGCGCGTTGATCTTGGTCTTCTTGATGCGCGGGTCGTCGACCATGGCGCGGTAGTGCTCGGTGATCGGCACGTCGCCGAACGGCTTGCCGTAGACGCGTTCGACGTCGTACGGCGAGAAGAGGTACATGTCCTCGTTGTTCTTCGCGAGTTCGAAGGTGATGTCGGGCACGACGACGCCGAGGCTCAGCGTCTTGATGCGGATCTTCTCGTCGGCGTTCTCGCGCTTCGTGTCGAGGAAGCGCAGGATGTCGGGGTGGTGCGCGCTGAGGTACACGGCGCCGGCGCCCTGGCGTGCGCCGAGCTGGTTGGCGTAGCTGAAGCTGTCTTCGAGCAGCTTCATGACGGGGATGATGCCCGATGACTGGTTCTCGATCTGCTTGATGGGCGCACCGGCCTCACGGATGTTGCTGAGCAGCAGCGCCACGCCGCCGCCGCGCTTCGAGAGCTGCAGCGCCGAGTTGATGCCGCGTGCGATCGATTCCATGTTGTCTTCGATGCGGAGCAGGAAGCAGGAGACGAGCTCGCCGCGCTGCGCCTTGCCCGTGTTGAGGAAGGTGGGCGTGGCCGGCTGGAAGCGGCCGCCGATGATCTCCTCGACGAGGTCGATCGCAAGCTGCTCGTCGCCCTGCGCGAGGCCGAGCGCGGTCATGACGACGCGGTCTTCGAAGCGCTCGAGGTAGCGCTTGCCGTCGAAGGTCTTGAGGGTGTAGCTCGTGTAGTACTTGAACGCGCCGAGGAAGGTCTCGAAGCGGAACTTCTTCGAGTACGCGAGGTCGTTGAGCTTCTGGATGAACTCGAACGAGTACTGGTCGAGCACCTCCTTCTCGTAGTACTCCTTCTCGACGAGGTAGTCGAGGCGCTCCTTCAGGGAGTGGAAGAAGACGGTGTTCTGGTTGACGTGCTGCAGGAAGTACTCGCGCGCCGCTTCCTTGTCCTTGTCGAACTGGATCTCGCCGTTGGGACCGTAGAGGTTCAGCATCGCGTTGAGCGAGTGATAGTCCATCGCGTTGCTCACGCGCGGCGCGTCCACGAGGGCTACGCCGTCAGTTGCTGCGTTCGCGGCTGTGCTTGTCGAGACCAAAATGCGTCCAATCCTTCGTTGACGGCGCGAACGTCGTCGGGGGTTCCGAATACTTCGAAGCGGTAGAGCACGGGCACTCCGGTCTTGCCGGCGATGATGTCGCCGGCAAGCCCGTAGGCCGAGCCGAAGTTGGTGTTGCCGGCGCTGATGACGCCGCGGATGAGGGAACGGTTGTGCGGGTCGTTCAGGAACCTGATGACCTGCTTCGGCACGGCGCCTTTGCCGTCGCCGCCGCCGTAGGTGGGCACGACGAGCACGTAGGGCTCGTCGGCATCGAGCGGTGCCTCACTCGGAAGCAGCGGGATGCGCGCCGCCGGGCGCCCCAGCTTGTCGATGAAGCGCTTGGTATTGCCGGAAACACTCGAGAAGTAGACCAGGTTCGTCATGGTGCGTCCTTCGCCGCATCCGCGGGTCGAGGAGCCGGGCTCGTCTCGAGCCCTCAGGCGAGACGCGAGGCGAGTTCGGCGATCTTGTCGGGGCGGAAGCCCGACCAGTGGTCTTCGTCGGTGATGACGACGGGGGCCTGCAGGTAACCGAGTTCCTTGACCTGGGCGAGCGCCTGCTCGTCGACAGAGACGTCGAGCACTTCGTACTCGATGCCCTTGCTGTCGAGGGCGCGGTAGGTCGCATTGCACTGGACGCAAGAAGGCTTGGTGTAGACCGTGACCGTCATGGTTTCCCCTCGTACTCTCGGTTGTTCTCGAGCTCCCGGAGGAGCGCCCCCGAACTGCTGAACTCGTACTCTCAATACTACATCTAGTGCCTGCAAAACGGAACCGCCACAAGATGCAGTAGTTACATCCATGTAGTTATCCACGGGGTTATCCACCGCTCATCCCCAGCCGGATGCGCCGGTGAACCGCGCATTCCCGCGGTGGCCCGCGAGGTTATCCACAACCCGCCGCCCTTGAGATTTCTCTCCTGTGGACGGATTCCCCGGCGTGTCGTACTTCCCGACACCTTGGGGCTGATGGAGGCCGCTACCCCTACATATGGTGTTGTGCCACTCATGTTGCCACCACCCACCGACATTGCCCGATGCGTCGGCGCGCGTGTCGCAGTGGCATTCGGGATCCGCTCGGGGAGCCCGGCAGCACCACGCGGGTGGAGCGTGTCGGCGGGTGGGCGTAGCGTGTGCCCAACCGATGAGGGGGCCCGATGACCGACTACGTGACATCCGCCGACGGCACGCGCATCGCGTTCGACCGCGAGGGAGCGGGCCCACCCGTCATCCTCATCGGGGGCGCGATGCAGTTCCGGGGGTTCGACCCCACCACGCGCGAGATGGCGCACGAGCTCGCCAGGCACGGCTTCACGGTCGTCAACTACGACCGGCGCGGCCGCGGCGAGAGCCCGGCGGATGCACCGATCACCCTCGCCCAGACGATCGAAGACCTGCGGGCGCTCATCGGCGAGCTCACCGAGGGGGCCGATGACGCAGTGGCGCTGTTCGGCAACTCCTCGGGCGCCTCGATCGCGCTCGCGGCCGCGGCGGCAGGGCTTCCCGTCTCGAAGCTCGTGTTCTTCGAGGTGCCGCTCGACGACGACGGCGGCTCCGGCGGCGCCGAGTACCTGGCCGGGCTGCGCGAGCGCATCGCCGCCGGCGATCACGAGGGGGCCGTCGAGTTCTACATGCGCGACATGCCGTCCGAGTGGCTGGCCGGCGCCAAGCAGAGCCCCGCCTGGCCGATCATGGTCGCGATGGCGCCGAGCCTCGAACCCGATGCCGAGTCCCTCGCGTGGACCCAATCGGCGCCTCGCGTCGAGCTGTGGCGCGGCGTCACGGCCCCGACGCTCGTGCTGATCGGCGAGGAGACGCTGCCGATCATGGCCTCGGCGGCGCAGTCCATCGTCGCCTCGATGCCGAACGCGGAGATGCGCAGTGTGCCGGCGTCGAACCACTCGTGGGAGCCGAAGCGGATGGCGCTCACGATCGCCGAGTTCCTCGTCGACTGAACCAGCGCCGCTGCGTCATCCCCCGTCGAACCGGAAACCGTCGGCCGCCACGTGCGCAGGGTCCCGGAGCAGCCGGCGCGTGACCCCGTTGGTCCAGCCGAAGCCGTCCTGCAGCGGGTACTCGCCGCCGCTTCCACCGACCGTCTGGTCGGGGTCGGGCACGAGGGTGTACTTCTCCACGAGCTTCGTCTCCCGCTCGTAGAGGGTGTTCACCGTGCGCAACCAGCGGCCGGCGATATCCCCGGCGAACTCGGAGAGGCCGTACGAGCGCAGTCCGCTGATCGCGATCCACTGCAGCGGCGCCCAGCCGTTCGGCTTGTCCCACTGCTGCCCGGTCACGTGCTCGCTCGTGCCCATGCCGCCCGGCCGCAGCAGCCTCGCCCGAGCGGCGGCGGCAGTGCGCGCGGCCTGCACCTCGCTCGCCGCACCGACGAAGAGGGGGGCGAGCGTCGCCGTGTTGAGCGACTCGCGGGGGGTTCCCCGACGCCAGTCGTAGTCGAGGTAGGCACCGGCCTGCTCGTTCCACAGCCAGCGATCGATGGCCTCCCGTCGACGGGTGGCATGGGCGCGGAAGTGCTCGGCCTGCCGGTCGTGGCCGAGCTCCTCGCTGGTGCGCGCGATGAGACGCTCCATCCGATAGAGCAGGCTGTTGAGATCGACCGGCACGATCGCGGTCGTGCGGATGTCGGCGAGGTCGAAGCGGTCGCCCGAGTCGCCGCACCATCGGGAGCCGAAATCCCAGCCGGATGCCGCCCCGGCACGGAGATCGCGGTACACCTCATGATTGGGCCTGGTCGATCGGTGGGCGGTGGCCACGTCGTCGCCGTACATCTCCTCGCGGGGCGTGTCGCGCTCGTCCCAGTAGCGGTTGAGCAGTGCCCCGTCCTCGAGCCGCACGCAATGCGCCCGGGCCTCAGCGGGCGCGAGATCCTCGGCTCCCTCCATCCACCACGCGTGCTCGCAGAGCAGTTGCGGCAGGTACTCGACCGCTCGGCGCACGCCTCGGCGCTCCAGCAGCTCCACCATGAGCGCGAACACGGGAGGCTGGGATCGACTGAGGTAGTACGTGCGGTTCCCGTTGGGCACGTGACCGTAGGTGTCGATCAGGTAGGCGAAGTCGTCGACCATGGACTCGACGAGGTCGAGGCGCCCGCTCTCGGCGAGGCCGAGCATCGTGAAGTACGAATCCCAGTAGTAGATCTCGCGGAACCGGCCGCCCGGCACGACATAGGGCTCAGGGAGCGGGAGCACCGAACCCGCGGGCGGATGCTGCCGCGGTTCGCGCGTGAGCACCGGCCACAGCGCGTCGATGTGCTCGCGCAGCGAACGCCCGGGGCTCGCCGTGTACTCGCTCGACGGCGTGTCGGGCAGCACGAAGTTCGCACGCACGAAGGTGCCGAGATCGAAGCCCGGCAGGCGCTGCTCGGCACGGTACGCCTCGAGGATCCGCAGTGGGCGGTCGCGGGGCACGGCGTCGACGAAGGTCTTGCCGTCGTCGAAGACCCGCTGCGACTGCACGGCGACGAACAGCTCGCGGTATCGATCGGCCGGCGTGAGCGTGTCGGCGCGCGCGACCTCGGCGAGATGCGCCTCCCGTACCTCGGTGCTCACTGCTCGTGGTAGTTCCACAACAGCCCGCCGTCGACCGTGATCGTGCTGCCGGTCACGTATCCGGCACCGGGTGAGACGGCGAAGCTCACCGCCTCGGCGACCTCCTCGGGGGTGCCCATGCGCCCGGCGGGGATGTCCTCACGGAGCGCCTGCAGCTTCGCCGCGTCGTCGAGCAGGTCGTCGTTGATGGCGGTGCGGATGGCGCCGGGCGCGATGTTGTTCACCGTGATGCCGAGCGGGGCGAGCTCGATCGCGAGATCGCGGGCGAGCATCCGCAGGCCGCCCTTGCTGACGCAATAGCTCGCGAAGTTCGGGAACGGCAGCTCCTCGTGCACGGAGCTGATGTTGACGATGCGGCCGCCGCCGCCCCGCTCGCGCACGTGCCTGGCGAAGGCCTGCGCGAGGAAGAACGGCCCCTTCAGGTTCACGCCGAGCACGAGGTCGTAGTCGTGCTCCTCGGCGTCGAGGAACGCGGCCCGGCGCTGCACGCCGGCATTGTTCACGAGCACGTCGATGCGACCGAATGCCCCGACCCCCGCCGCGACGAGCCGGCGGACCTCCTCGACCCGGCTGACGTCCACCGGGATCGAGACGGCCTCCGCGCCTGCGGAGCGGAGTTCCTCCACGGTGCGCTCGGTGTCGGGATGATCGGGCAGGTCCGCGACGATCACTGCGGCGCCGTCGCGGGCGAGCCTCAGGGCGATGCCCCGTCCGATGCCTCGGGCGGCGCCCGTGACCAGTGCGACCGTTCTCTGCGCTGCCATTCGCTCCCGCTCTCGGCTCGACCCTGCAAGTCTACGGAGGTGATGTCAACCGAGGGAGCGGAGCGAGGCGCCGCCCGCGATCGGACGGCGCCTCGTGACTCCCGACGGGTCCAGATCAGCCGGTCGTGCAGGCATCCCCGTTGAGCGTGAAGGCGTCGGGCGCGGCGTTCGCTCCACCGTTCACGCGCCCGTTGAAGCCCACTTCGATGCTCGCACCCGGCTCGATGCGGCCGTTCCAGGGCAGGTTGGCGGCGCTCACTGAAGCGCCGTCCTGCGACCAGAGCGCGTCCCGGCCGTTCCGCACCGTCTGCCGACCGTCGAACGCGAAGCCGAGCTCCCAGCCGTCGATGGCCTCGTCACCCGTGTTCGAGATCGTGAGCGTCGCGTCGAAGGCCTTCGTCGACTTGCCCTCGACGACGTAGTCGACCTCGCACGTCGGAACATGCTCACGGAGCGTCAGGAACGTGATCGAGTACGCCGGGAAGTCGTACGTGAACTCGTTCGCGCCGCCATTCCACGACCGCTCGACCGGAACGAGATGCTCCGGCTGGCCCTTGGTGTTCACGTCGCCCGGCGCGCCCACCATCTCGGTCACGGCGACCTCGTCGTCGACCTGCAGGCCGCCGGTCACCGCCACCGCGGTGCGTGCGGTCGCACCCGTCGGGTTGACGACCTTGAGCAGGGTGTCACCCGTCTCCTCGTCGTGCGTCACCACCTGGTAGAGGCCCTTCGCACTCGGCTCGGTGTAGCTGAGCTGCAGCTCACCGTCGAGGTAGAGCTCGATCGTCGAACCCTGCACGACCACCTTGACCCGGTAGTCCCGCCCGGTCTCGATCGAACGATTCTCGACCGCGGCGACTTCGTTGGCCGCCCCGCCGGCGGCGTGCTGGAGCGCCATGCGGGTGTTGTTCCACCCGCCGAGGTTCCACCAGTAGTAGTCGTTGCCGCCGTTGGCCGCGAACCCGACGAGGAAGCCCTCGGACCCGGCGAGCTTGCGCGCGTCGAGCTCGAGCGTGTAGTCCGACCAGTCCTGGGCGTACGCGTCGGGCATGAGCGACCGGGCGTCCTCGACCGAGGTCGACGACTGCACGTACTCGCCGTCCTGCACGGCCCATGAACCCGACACCGGCGACCAGTCGGTGCCGCCATCGAACGCCTGGCTGTGCAGCACCTCGCCGCTGCCGTTGTCGGTGACGCGCACGTCGTCGTACGCCGCACTCGTGCGCCACGTCGACAGGAACACCCCGCCGTCGAGGTCGGATGCCGCATCCGTCTCGCTGTGGGTCGACGGAACCACCTCGTCGCCGACGTTCGTCATGAACATCTGCTGCGTGTAGTAGTTCACCGAGCCCCACGACTCGTCGTTGTCGAACCACATCATGTCGGGCGCCCACTGCACGTGGTC
>JAPSJU010000458.1 GCA_031178025.1 Agromyces sp.
GCGAACGACGCCGGCGCGGGGATCTTCTTCGCCGAGACGGGTGAGGCGATCGTGCTCGACGCGTCGACCCTCGCCGACGGCGTGCTCGACGAGCGTCTCCGTCTCACGGTCGAGCCGCACGAGGGGCTCATCGTGCCGATCGGCACGAGCGCGCTCGTCACCGAGGCCGGCGCCGACGGCTCCGCCGCGAGTGTGCGCGTCGTCGACGGCGAGGGCCGCACGACGCAGGCGGCCGAGTGCGCGGATGCCGCGGGCACGATCACCACGGTCGTCGGAGTGGTCGTCGGATGCCGCGACGGCGCCCTCCTCGCGACGATCGGCGACGACGGGACCGTCGAACTCGAACGCGTCCCGTATCCGGCAGATGCCGCCGCCCCTCCGGCGACGGCGTTCCGGGCGCGCGAGGGCCGGCCGACCGTCGCCGCGACCGCCGGGGCATCCGGCATCTGGCTGCTCGACACCCGCGAGCGCCGCTGGTCGCTCCTCGACGCGGGCACGCCCATCCTGCAGGCGAGTGCCGTCGACGACGACGACGAGCACGTGATCGCGCTCACCGCCGACGGGCGCGTGCTCGTGCTCTCGGGCGCGACGGGCGAGCTGCTCGCCGAGACCGAGCCGATCCTCGCCGCGTCGGTCGCCGACGCCGGCCTCGCGGGCGGCATCGAACTCGTCGCCGACCAGCATCGCGCCTACCTCAACGGACCTGCCGAACGACGCCTGGTCGAGATCGACGTCGCCGACGGCGCCCGCATCGCCCGCACCTTCGCCACCGATGGGCAGCCGCGATTCATGGTGGAGACCGGCCGATGAGGCGGGCAGCGGCAGCGGTCGCCGCCGTCGTGACGGCCGGCGTGCTCCTCACCGCATGCAGCCCGGTTGCGGCATCCGATCGACCGCGCATCGCCGTGACGACGAACATCCTCGGCGATGTCGTGGGCGAGATCGTCGGCGACGAAGCGGAGGTGCTGACCCTCATGCCGCCCGGTGCCGATCCGCACACCTTCGAGATCTCCGCCCGCACCGCCGCGGAGCTGCGCGATGCCGAGCTCATCGTCGCGAACGGGCTGGGGCTCGAGGAGGGGCTCGCCGCCCACGTCGCGTCGGCTGAGGCCGACGGCGTGCCCGTCTTCCTCGCGGGAGATCACCTCGACGTGCTCGAGTACGTCGACGGTGAATCGGCCGGCGAACCCGACTCGCACTTCTGGACCGACCCGGCGCGCATGATCGACGTGGTCACCGCCCTCCGCGATGACCTCGCCGGGATCGAGGGCATCGACGCCGCCGCGATCGCCGCCGGCGCCGAGGCGTACCTCGGGAAGCTCGAGGCGCTCGACGCGGCGATGACCGGAGCGTTCGCGGCCATCCCGGCGGAGCGGCGCGCGCTCGTCACCAACCACCACGTGTTCGGGTATCTCGCC
Organism: Agromyces sp.; assembly: GCA_031178025.1. Taxonomy (GTDB): domain Bacteria; phylum Actinomycetota; class Actinomycetes; order Actinomycetales; family Microbacteriaceae; genus Agromyces. Next base: position 1,419 of record JAPSJU010000458.1, read on the forward strand.
GAGCGCTTCGGGTTCCGCGTCATCGGCGCGGTCATCCCGAGTGGCACGACGCTCGCCGCGCCGAGCGCGAGCGACCTGCGCGACCTCGTGGCCGCGATCGACGAGGCGG
>JAPSJU010000459.1 GCA_031178025.1 Agromyces sp.
TCACGGGCAACGATCCGAACCTGGCGATCGAACTGGCGCCGCTCGCCGAGGAGTCCGGATGGGACGGGTTCTTCGTGTGGGAGGGCGTCTGGGCGACCGATCCGTGGGCCGTGCTCGGGGCAGCCGCAATGGTCACCGATCGCATCCGGCTCGGCACGATGCTCACGCCCGTGCCTCGGCGCCGACCGTGGGAGCTCGCGGGCCAGACCATGACGGTCGACCGGCTCTCGCACGGTCGAGTGATCCTCTCGGCGGGTCTCGGGGTCTCCGGCGAGGAGCCGCGATTCTGGACCTTCGAGGACGACCCCGGTCGCCGGGTCCGCGCGGAACTGCTCGATGAGGGGCTCGAGCTCATGCAGCGGCTCTGGCGGGCCGAGCCGTTCGACTACGAGGGGAGGCACTATCGCGCCCGCCGCACGGAGATCATGCTGCCGCCGCCGGTCGTGCAGCACCCGCGCATACCCACCTGGGTCGTCGGACTCTGGCCCCGCACGAGGTCGATGCGGCGGGTCGCACGCTACGACGGGTGGATTCCGAACTATGCGCCGCCGGGCGATGCTCCCACCGGTCCGGAGCAACAGGCCCGTCTCTACACTCCCGAGATCGCCGCGGAGGCGATCGCCTGGATCCGCGATGAACGCGAGCGGCTCGGGCTCGCCGATCGCCCGTTCGACGTCGTGCAGGAGGGGACGACCGGCGGTCTGGACCCGGTCGCGGATGCCGCGGTCGTGCGCCCGTGGGCGGATGCGGGTGCCACGTGGTGGCTCGAATCGAACTGGCAGGTCCCCGCACAGGAGGTCGCCGAGTACGCCCGCGGGCGCCTCCGCGCCGGTCCGCCGCGCTGGTGACGGACGCATCGTCATGTTCCGGCCGCGTTCCCGAGACCGCACGGGCGGAGGTGATGCTGCAGCGGCACTGCGGGCCTGTCAAGCCCCGGGGGCGTCGCACGCGACTTCGGCGAAGCGCTTGCCTCGCTGCCGGATCGGCGCGACACTCGTGCCATGAACGGATCTGAGGAACAGCGCGAAGTCGACGCCGTCGTGTACCGGCTCTCCGACCGGTTCCCCGAGGTGCCACGCGACCACGTGGCCGAGGTCGTCATCGACGCTCATGACGAACTCGACGGGAACCCCATCCGCGACTTCGTGCCGGTGCTCGTCGAGCACGAGGCCCGTGACCGACTCCGTGCGGAGGGAGCCCGCCCGTCGTCGCTTCCCGAGGCGGAGGATGCCGCTGCCGGCCCGATGCCCGCATCCGGAGACGTGCCGATCGAGACGTCGACGAACGCCCGCATCGGCCTCCTGAACGGCGGGCTCGGGGGCGGGACGTCCTGACCCGCGTTGCGGGCCGCGCAGCGGCTCAGTGGGACTCCTCGACCCTCCTGAAGCGGGGGACGGCACTGCCGTCGCGTTCGACGGTGTCGGCGAACATCGCCAGGGGCCGCACCCAGTGCGCCCCGTCGCCGTACAACTGGCGGTAGACGACGAGCGGCTCTTCGCTCTCGCTGTGCCGGGCGACGAAGAGCA
>JAPSJU010000111.1 GCA_031178025.1 Agromyces sp.
GATCGACGCGGCAGCGCGCGCCGGTCCGCCCGGGTGGACCGGCTGAACTCAGTCGAAGACGGTCTCGATGAAGCGGTACTCGACCGCGGTGGGTCGGTCGTCGTCGTTCGCGCTGAACTCGAGTCCCGAACCACGCGTGTAGATGTACCGCTTGCCCTTCTCGGCGTTCAGCTCGAGACGCGGGCGTGGATCACCGGTGTCGAGGAAGACGGTCGCGACCGTCTTGCCCTCGAGCGGGCCGTCGATGAGTTTCGCCGTATACGAGCTCGTGGAAGAGGTGTCCATGGCGCCATTCTCCTCGCCGCCGGGAGTTGTGCAAGGGGGTGGTGCCGGCGCGCCGACCGGCGTTCACTCCCCTCGAGAGGGTGCACTCACGGTGAGGGTGTGTATGGTGTGGCTGTCGGCGGACTGCTCAGTCGATCGAAGGCACACCGCTCGGGGGCGCGGGCTCGATGTGCGCTTCTCCTATTTCAATGCAACATAAAGAGGAGTCTGGTGTCAGGCGCGAAGAAGTTGGTCATCGTGGAGTCGCCCACCAAGATGAAGTCGATCGCCCAGTATCTCGGCGACGGCTACGAGGTGCTCTCATCGGTCGGCCACATCCGCGACCTCATCGAGCCGAAGAACCTCCCCGCAGAGCTCAAGAAGGGCTCGCTCGGCAAGTTCTCGGTCGACGTGGAACACGGTTTCGAGCCCTACTACGTCGTCTCCGACGCGAAGAAGAAGACCGTTGCCGAACTGAAGCGCGCGCTGAAGAACGCCGACGAACTCCTGCTCGCCACCGATGAGGACCGCGAGGGCGAAGCGATCGCCTGGCACCTCCTGCAGGAACTCAAGCCGAAGGTGCCCGTGCGGCGGATGGTCTTCCACGAGATCACCCGCGACGCGATCCAGCAGGCGAAGGACAACACCCGCGAACTCGACACCGCGCTCGTCGACGCCCAGGAGACGCGCCGCATCCTCGATCGCCTCTACGGCTACGAGGTGTCGCCCGTGCTCTGGCGCAAGGTGGGCCCCGGACTCTCGGCCGGTCGCGTGCAGTCCGCCGCCACGCGCCTCGTCGTCGATCGCGAACGCGAGCGCCTCGCCTTCGTGGCCGCCGGCTACTGGGACCTCGCCGGTCGCTTCGCGGCCGAGGCATCCGGTTCGAGCTCCTTCGAGGCCAAGCTCGTGCGACTGGGCGGCGAGCGCGTCGCGACGGGCCGCGACTTCGATGACCGCGGAGCCCTGACGGGCAAGGCGGTCGTGCTCGACGAGGGCACCGCGGAGGCCCTCGTCGACGCGCTGAGCGCCGAGGACGTCACCCGCCGAGTCGCCAAGGTCGAATCCAAGCCGTACTCGCGCCGTCCGGCGGCGCCGTTCACGACCTCGACGCTGCAGCAGGAGTCGGCGCGGAAGCTGCGGCTCTCCGCGCGCGACACCATGCGCGTCGCCCAGTCGCTGTACGAGAACGGCTACATCACCTATATGCGAACCGACTCGTCGTCGCTCTCGCAGCAGGCGATCACCGCGGCCCGCAGCCAGGCGACGAAGCTCTACGGCGCGGACTCGATCCCCGCCTCGCCGCGCGTCTATGCCGGCAAGTCGAAGAACGCGCAGGAGGCGCACGAGGCCATCCGGCCCTCGGGTGAGACGTTCCGCACGCCGTCCGAGCTCTCCGGCGTGCTGCGCGGCAGCGAGTTCAAGCTCTACGACCTCATCTGGAAGCGCACCGTCGCCTCGCAGATGGCGGACGCGAAGGGGCAGACGGCGACCGTCACGATCGAGGTCGGGCCGACGCCGAGCGACGCGTCGGCGCCGCCGGCTGCGACGGCTCCGGTCGCCGACACGATCGCGGAGTTCACCGCGAGCGGCACCGTCATCACCTTCCGCGGCTTCCTCGCCGCCTACGAGGAGGGACGCGACGAGGAACGCAATGCCGACGACTCGCCGGGCGAGGCGAAGCTGCCGCCGCTCACCGAGGGCCAGTCGCTGGTGATGTCCGACCTCGAGGCCAAGGGTCACGAGACCTCCCCGCCACCGCGCTACACCGAGGCCAGCCTCGTGAAGCGGCTCGAGGAGCTCGGCATCGGCCGGCCGTCGACCTTCGCCTCGATCATCTCGACGATCATGGATCGCGGGTACGTCACCCAGCGCGGCCAGGCGCTCGTGCCGAGCTGGATCGCCTTCTCCGTCGTGCGTCTCCTCGAGGAGCACTTCGGCGACCTCGTCGAGTACGACTTCACCGCCGAGATGGAGGATGACCTCGACCGCATCGCCGCGGGCGAAGCCGACCGGGTCGACTGGCTCAACCAGTTCTACTTCGGCGGCGACAAGCACCGCGGCCTTCGCCATGTCGTCGACAACCTCGGCGACATCGACGCTCGCGAGATCAATTCGGTGCGGATCGCGCCCGACATCACGCTCCGCATCGGCAAGTACGGGCCGTACCTCGAGACCGTGGACCCGGATGCCGCTCCGGACGCGCCGCCACGCCGTGTGAACCTGCCGCCCGAGCTCGCTCCCGACGAGCTCACGGAGGCGAAGGCGCGAGAGCTGATCGAGGCGCCGGTGCAGACCGACCGCGTGCTCGGCACCGACCCCGAGAGCGGCAAGCAGATCGTCGTGAAGGACGGTCGCTTCGGCCCGTACGTGACCGAACTCGATCCGGAAGCCGAGAGCGAGTCCGCGGCGGCATCCGTCGACCCGAAGACCGGCGAGGTCGCCGACGCGCCCAAGGCGAAACGAGGAGCGAAGAAGCCGGTCGCGGCGAAGCCTCGCACGGCGTCGCTCTTCAAGAGCATGCAGATCGAGGAGATCGACCTCGAGACGGCGCTCAAGCTGCTCGACCTGCCTCGGGTCGTGGGCATCGATCCCGAGTCCGGTGACGAGATCACCGCCCAGAACGGCAGGTACGGTCCCTACCTGAAGAAGGGGGCCGACACCCGCACGCTGCCGAGCGAGGACGCGATCTTCGAGGTCGACCTCCCCGCCGCCCTCGAGCTGTTCGCGCAGCCGAAGTACGGGGCACGGCGAGCGTCGAGCGCGCTCAAGGAGTTCGACAACGACCCCGTGAGCGGAAAGCCGATCAAGGTGAAGGACGGCCGCTTCGGTCCGTACGTCACCGACGGCGTGACCAACGCGACGATCCCGCGCGCGGAGTCCGTCGAGGACATCACGTTCGAGCGCGCCACGGAACTGCTGCAGCAGAAGCGGGACAAGGGGCCGGCCGCGCCTCGTGCGAAGCGGGCCACGACTCGGTCCACGGCGACGAAGAAGGCACCCGCCAAGAAGGCCGCACCGAAGAAGAGCTCGGCGTGAGCCGCGGCGTCTTCATCACCCTGGAGGGTGGCGACGGCTCCGGCAAGACGACGCAGGCTGAACGCCTGCACGAGTGGCTGGCGGGGGAGGGCCGCACGATCGTGCGCACGCGCGAGCCGGGCGGCACCGACGTGGGCATCGAGGTCCGGGAGATCGTGCTGCACCACCGGGGCGACATCGCGCCGCGTGCCGAGGCCCTGCTCTATGCCGCCGACCGCGCCCACCACATCGCGACGGTCGTTCGTCCGGCGCTCGAGCGCGGCGACGTCGTGATCCAGGATCGCTACATCGACTCATCGGTCGCCTACCAGGGCGCCGGGCGTGTGCTCGATCCCGATGCGGTCCGCGGGCTCTCGGAATGGGCGACCGAAGGCCTGCTGCCCGACCTCACGATCCTGCTCGACCTCGATGCGGCGGCGGCACGCGGCCGCCTCGACGAGTCCCGCACGCGGTACGACCGGCTCGAGGCCGAGGCGTCCGAGTTCCACCACCGGGTGCGACTCGCGTACCTCGCGCTCGCCGCCGCGGAACCGGATCGGTTCCTCGTGGTCGACGCCGCGAGGCCGGTGCATGAGATCGCCGCCGCCATCCGGTCGCGTGTCGCGCTCCTGCTCTGACTCCGCACGGCTCGCCGTCGGCCGCGGAAGGTAGCGTGGTCTCGTGAGCGTGTGGAATGAGCTGACCGGCCAGGATCAGGCGATCGCCGTGTTCCGCAGCGCAGCGGAGGCCGCCGGGGGCGACTCGCAGCAGATGACGCATTCCTGGCTCATCACGGGTCCGCCCGGTTCCGGACGGTCGAACCTCGCCTATGCGTTCGCCACGGCACTCATCTCGGGCGATCCCGACGGCGACGCGACCACGCGCATCCAGGTCGAGGCGCGAAGCCACCCCGACCTCCACGTGCTCGCCACCGAGGGCGTGATCATCAAGCGCGACGACGTGCGCGAGATCGTGAGGAGATCGCACTACGCGCCCTCGGTCGGGCGTCATCGGGTCATCATCGTCGAAGACGCCGATCGGATGACCGAGCAGACCTCGAACTTCCTCCTCAAGGAGCTCGAGGAGCCGCCCGAGCGCACCGTCTGGATCCTCTGCGCTCCGAGCGAGGCCGACCTCATCCCGACGATCCGCTCGCGGGTGCGCACCGTGCGCCTCCAGATGCCGTCGGTCGCCGAGGTGGCCGCCCTGCTCGTGCGGCGCGACGGCGTCGACCCCGACCTGGCCGAACGGTCCGCCCGCGAGGCGCAGTGCCACATCGGCATGGCGCACCGGCTCGCGACGAGCGAGGAGGCCCGGTCCCGGCGTGCCGAGACGCTCCGGCTCGCCCTCGGGGTGCGGTCCGCCGCGACGGCCGTGTCCACCGCGGCCCGCTTCCTCGAGATCGCCGGCGACGACGCCAAGGCGATCACCGAGCTCCGCGACGCCGAGGAGCGCGCCCACGCCCTGCATTCGCTCGGCCTGGCGCCGGGCCAGGCGGTGCCGCCGGCGCTCCGCCCGCAGCTGAAGGCACTCGAAGACGACCAGAAGCGGCGCGCCACCCGCAGCCTCCGCGACGGCATCGACCGCATCCTCGTCGACCTCGCCTCGCTCTACCGCGACATCCTCCTCATCCAGCTCGCCGCCGACGTCGACCTCGTCAACCGGGAGCTGCTCGAACCGATGCGCCGGGCCGCAGCATCCGCCACTCCGGCGCGAACGCTCGCCACCCTCGATGCGATCCAGGAGGCCCGGGAGCGCATCGAGGGCAACGTGCAGCCCGCGCTGGCCCTGGAGGCGATGCTCGTGAGCGCCATTCGCACCACGACGACCGAACGGGGAGCAGCATGAGGTCACGCGTCCGCACGAGCACGAGGAGCGGGCGGATGCCGCGCGCTGCGCGCCTGGGCATCGGCGTGGTCGCCCTCGCCGCGATCGCCGCCCTGACGGGTTGCGTCCCGACGCTTCTCGCCGAGCGGCCGGTGTCCACGCCGACCGGCGAGCGGGTCGACGCCGAGCTCGAGCCGTTCTACTCGCAGGTGCTCGAGTGGGAACGATGCGGCGACCGCCTGGGCTGCGCGACCGCCACGGCACCCCTCGACTGGGAGAACCCGGGCGACGGTGAGATCGAACTCGCCCTCGTGCGCCACGCCGCGACCGGATCGCGTCTGGGATCGCTGCTCGTGAACCCCGGCGGACCCGGCGGGTCCGGCTACGAGTTCGTCGCCGACTCGCTCGACTACGCGGTGGGCCAGCCGCTGCAGGAGCGGTACGACGTCGTCGGCTTCGATCCCCGCGGCGTCGGCAGGTCCTCCGCGGTCGCCTGCTACGACGCCGAGCAGATGGACGAGTACCTCTACGGGATCGTCCCGGCCGAACGCGGAAGCGACGCCTGGATCGCGGCGGTCGGCGCGGCGGCGGCGGACTTCGGCAGCGCGTGCAGCGAGCGCACCGGAGAGCTGCTCGGCGAAGTCGACACGGTGAGCGCGGCGCGCGACCTCGACCTGCTGCGCGCCGTGCTCGGCGACGACCGGCTCAACTACCTGGGGTACTCCTACGGCACGTTCCTCGGTGCCACGTACGCCGAGCTCTATCCCGACAAGGTCGGTCGACTCGTGCTCGACGGCGCCATCGACCCCTCGGCGAGCGATGCCGAGGTCACCGAGGCGCAGGCCGTGGGGTTCGAGCAGGCACTTCGCGCCTACGTCGAGGACTGCCTCAGCGGAACGGAGTGCCCGTTCAGCGGTTCCGTCGACGCCGCGATGGCGGAGGTGGGCCGCCTGCTCGCGTCGGTCGACGAGAGCCCGTTGCGCGGCTCCGACGGCCGGATGGTCGGCGCCGACACGCTCCTGACCGCGATCATCTACCCGCTGTACAGCCCCGAGTCGTGGCCGTACCTCAGCGACATGCTCGAGTCGGTGATGTTCGGCGACGCCGACCCGGCGCTCTCCTTCGCCGACGGGTACAACGGCCGCGACGAAGACGGCACCTACCGCGACAACTCGACCGAGGCGTTCCGCGCCATCAACTGCCTCGACTACACGTACCAGTCGGATGTCGGGGTGATGCGCGAGAAGGCGGCCGCCGTCGCCGAGGCCGCCCCCGTCATCGGTCCGTACTTCGGGTTCGGCGACCTCAGTTGCGTGAACTGGCCGTACCAGGGCGAGCGCGAGCGGGCCGAGATCCACGCCACGGGTGCCGCGCCGATCCTCGTCATCGGCACGACGGGCGACCCCGCCACCCCGTACGACTGGGCCGTCGCGCTCGCCGAGCAGCTCGAGAGCGGTGTGCTGGTGAGTTACGACGGCGAAGGGCATACCGCCTATAACAAGTCGAACTCCTGCGTGAACGAGGCGGTCGAGTCGTACCTCATCGAGGGCACGGTTCCCGACGGCGACCCGCTCTGCTGACGTGGTCAACGGCGCACGAGAAACCCGCTACCATTGATTCTCGTGCCAGCCGGATCGGGAGCGATCAGGCAGTCACGCCGCCTTAGCTCAGTCGGCAGAGCGTCTCACTCGTAATGAGAAGGTCGTGGGTTCGATTCCCACAGGCGGCTCCGAGAAGAAGCCCGGAACTACGCAGGTCGCGTGGGTTCCGGGCTTCCGTCGT
>JAPSJU010000460.1 GCA_031178025.1 Agromyces sp.
GGTGGATGCCACGAGGATCGGCAGCGTCATCCCGAGCAGCAGGCGTTCCCATCGGGGCACCTGGGCCCGTCGCCGAGCGATGAGCGCCGTGATGAACGCCCAGAGCCCGATCGCGATGAGGAGGAACGCCTCCGCCCCCCAGAGGCCGCGCAGCGGTGCGTCGGCGTCGTGGTTGAGGTAACTGAGTGCGGTGATCGGCGCACCCAGCAGGATGAGCACGCCGAGCCCGCGACCCGGTGCCCCGAGTCTCGCGAACACCGGTCCCGTCGCGAACCACAACAGTACGAACGAGAGCGAGACGGCGGATCCGAAGGCGAGGTACAGATCCGTCTGCCCGATCGACTGGAGCTGCAGCCGGATCGCGTCGTAGACGGGCAGCCGCTCGAGCGCCGTGAGCCACTCGGGAAGCCCGCGGCCGTCCGACCACACCGCCTGCTGTGGCGGAAGCAGGAAGAACGCCCACAGCGCCGCAGCGAGGGCGGCCACGACGGAGACGGACCGGGACGGAACCGTGCGCATGCCTGCACGCTAGCGCGAGGGTCGTCGCCACGGCAGCCCTCGGTCGCGGGACAGAAGGCCGACGCCGAGACGGTAGACTCGAACGAGTTGGCAACCTTTAAGGCCGTCCTGTGAGGCGGAGAAGGGAGTCGGTCGTGGCACGTGCCGTGCTCAATCAGGCTGATATCCAGCGGGCGCTCACCCGCATCTCGCACGAGATCCTCGAGTCCAATCGCGGAAGCTCCGATCTCGTCCTCCTCGGCATCCCGACCAGGGGCGTGGTGCTCGCACGGCGGATCGCCGCGACCATCGCACGCATCGAACCGGATGCCGCCCCCGCGCTCGCCGGGTCGCTCGACGTGACCATGTACCGCGACGACCTCGGCAGGACCCGCACGCGCACGCCCGCGCCGACGGAGGTGCCCACGGGAGGGATCGACGGCAAGACGGTCGTGCTCGTCGACGACGTGCTCTACTCGGGTCGCACGATCCGCGCCGCGTTCGATGCACTGGCCGACCTGGGGCGCGCCCGCGCCGTGCGCCTCGCCGTGCTCGTCGATCGCGGCCACCGGGAGTTCCCGATCCGCGCCGACTTCGTCGGCAAGAACCTGCCGAGCTCGGCGCGGGAGCGGATCAACGTGCGGCTGGCCGAGATCGACGGCGACGACGCCGTCACGATCGACGGAGGCGAGGACTGATGCGGCATCTGCTGTCGACGAAGACCCTCGGGCGCGACACCGCCATCGAGCTGCTCGACGTCGCGGAGGACATGGCCGCCGTGCAGGAGCGCGAGGTGAAGAAGCTGCCCACGCTCCGCGGCAAGACCGTCGTCAACCTCTTCTTCGAAGACTCCACCCGCACCCGCATCTCGTTCGAAGCGGCCGCCAAGCGACTCTCCGCCGACGTGATCAACTTCAGCGCGAAGGGGTCGAGCGTCTCGAAGGGCGAGAGCCTCAAGGACACGGCGCAGACCCTGCAGGCGATGGGCGCCGACGGCGTCGTGATCCGCCATCACGCCTCCG
>JAPSJU010000461.1 GCA_031178025.1 Agromyces sp.
CGCAGCACACCGAGGTCTTCGATGGTCAGCACCGGGATCTCGGGATCGGTCACGGTCGCCGCGACCTTCCACGGGTCGGTGCGCGTGACGGTGTCGCTCACCATGACGCCCCCGGGTGGGCGCGGGCGAGCACCTGCAGCTCCGCGAGGAGCGGCCCGAGGTGCTCGGTGTGCCGGCCACGGCGTCCGCCGCCCGAGGCGGTGAACGCCGTGCGCCCCGAGGGCGGTGCGAGGTCCGCCTCGGCGAAGACCTCGTCGATCACCGCATCGAACGCCGGACGCAACGCCGACGGGAGCACGGCGACGCCGTCGGCCGCGAGCCGCTCGACGAGCTCGTCGTCGGCGAAGAGCTCGTCGACGTACGGCCAGGTGTCGGCGACCGCGACGATCATGCGGCGTCGCGACTCGGCGGTGCCCCCCGCGAGGCGCAGGGTCCACTGCACGGCGTGGTCGCGGTGGTAGTCGACCTCCTTCACCGCCTTCGCGGCGACCGCCGCGAGCGTCGGGTCGCTCGACTCGGCGAGGGCGGCGTAGAGCTCGACGAGGTACGCGGATGCCACGAGCTGCCGAGCGATCGTGTGCGCGAAATCGCCGTTCGGCTGCTCGAAGAGCCACGCGTTGCGCCACTCGGGTTCGTCGCGCCAGTAGGCGAGGTCGTCCTCGCTGCGGCCGGTCGCCGTTCCCGCGTAGTGCAGCAGGGACCGCGCGTGACCGATGAGGTCGAGTGCGATGTTCCCGAGCGCGACGTCCTCTTCGAGCTCGGGCGCGCGCGTGATCCACATGCCGAGCTGCTGGGCGAGCACGAGCGCGTCGTCGCCGAGCCGCATCGCGTACTCGGCCGCATCCGGCGACGCGATCACGCCGGTGCCGTCGGCGTCGGCGATCACGCCCACGAGCTCGTCGGCGAGCGCGAGGCGATCGACCGAGACGTCACCGTGGTGATCGGCGTCTCCGCCGGCGGGGCCCGGAACGTCACCGCCCGGCGTGTAGGTGCCGCTCACAGGTGCTTCACCCCCTCGCTCTTCGTGTAGTACACGGCGTGGCGGTAGTTCTTCCCCGCCGAGCTCTCGAAGAACGCACCCTTCGCGTCGGGGTCGCTCGTGGTGATCGCCTCGGCGGGCACGACCCAGATCGAGACGCCCTCGCCGCGCCGCGTGTAGAGGTCGCGGGCGTTCCGCACGGCCATCTCGGAGTCGGGTGCGTGGAGCGAGCCCACGTGCACGTGCGAAAGGCCCCGGTTCGCTCGCACGAACACCTCCCACAGGGGCCAGGCCTCGGCGCCCGTCTCGCCCGGGGTCGGCATCAGGCGACCTCCGGCTGCCGCGCTGCCCGCTTCGCGGCGTACGCCGCCGCGGCCTCACGCACCCACGCGCCCTCCTCGTGCGCTTCGCGACGCCGGCGCAGCCGCTCGGCGTTCGCGGGCCCCCGGCCGGCGAGCACCTCGTCGAACTCGGTCCAGTCGATCTCGCTCATGTCGTACGCCTGGCGCTCCTCGTTCCACCGGAGCTTCGGAT
>JAPSJU010000462.1 GCA_031178025.1 Agromyces sp.
CCGGCTCGGGCATCACCCCGCTCATGGCGCTCGCCCACACGGTGCTCGCCCGCTCCGCGACATCCGAGTTCGAGCTCGTGTACACGAACCGGTCGACGCGCGACGTGATGTTCCTCGAGGAACTCGCCGAGCTGAAGGACCGCTACCCCTCGCGCCTCGCGCTGCACCACGTGCTGTCCAGGGAGCAGCGCACCGCGCCGCTCCTCTCCGGGCGCATCGACGCGGCGAAGCTCGAGCGCATGCTCGAGGTGCTCATCCGGCCCGAGACCGTCGACGAGTGGTTCCTGTGCGGTCCGTTCGAGCTGGTGCAGCTCGCCCGAGACACCCTGGCGGAAAGGGGCGTGCCCGTCGAGCACGTGCGCTACGAGCTGTTCACGACCGACGCCGACCGCGTCGAGCCCCGGCACGGCCGTCCCGTGGTGGTCGAACGAGGTGAGCCGACGGTGGCGATCGAGTTCACGCTCGACGGGCAGTCGTCGACGGTCGAGAGCCCGCTGAGTGCGAACGAGTCGATCCTCAATGCGGCGTTGCGGGTGCGACCGGATGTGCCGTTCGCGTGCGCGGGCGGGGTGTGCGGCACCTGCCGGGCACGCGTGCTCGAGGGGAGCGTCGCCATGACCGAGAACTACGCGCTCGAGCCCGACGAGCTCGAGCGCGGATACGTGCTCACCTGCCAGTCGCACCCGAAGTCCGAACGCGTGGTCGTGGACTACGACGTCTGACGCCGATACCCTGCGAGCGGGTCGAGGGCGACCCGGTGAACGGAGCATCATGATCGAACTGACCGTGGCCGACGGCGTCGCCGAGGTCGTGCTGAACGCGCCGCACAAGCTCAACGCGCTCGGGGTGGAGGCGTTGAAGGGACTCGCCGACGCCTACGCCCGTGCCGAGAGCCTTGCCAACGACGGCGAGATCCGTGCGCTCGTCCTGCGGGGCGAGGGTCGAGCGTTCTGCGCCGGTCGCGACATCGCGGGTGTCGATCCACGCGACGACGACGTGCTCGGCTACCTCGGCGGCCTCGTGCAGCCGCTGCTCGAACGCATCGCATCGCTTCCGGTGCCGACCTTCGCGGCCGCGCACGGGGCGTGCCTCGGCGTCGGACTCGGCCTGCTCATCGCGAGCGACATCGTGTACGTCGCCGACACCGCGAAGATCGGCTCGCCGTTCGCGAAGCTCGGCGCGACGCTCGACTCGGGCGGTCATGCGCTCTTCGTCGAGCGGCTGGGCGCGCACAAGACCATGGACCTCATCGTCACCGGGCGGCTCATGAGCGGCACTGAGGCGGTCGCATCGGGCCTCTTCTCGCAGGTCCTCCCCGCCGATGAGGTGACGGAGGCGACCCGCGCCGCGGCCCGCGCCGCGGCATCGGGCGCCACCGAGGCGTTCGTGGCGTCGAAGGCGCTCGTCGCGTCGCTGCGCGATGACCGCATCGGGCTCTGGCAGTCGATGGAGCAGGAGACCCGCGCCCAGGCGGCCCTGTGCGACACCGCCGATTACCGGGAGGGATTCGC
>JAPSJU010000112.1 GCA_031178025.1 Agromyces sp.
CGAAGCCGTGGCGCTCGTACAGGGCTCGATTGCGCGGGCTGGTCGCCTCGAGGTAGGCACCGAGCCCGTCGGCGTCCACCCGGGCGAGCGCCGATCGCAGCAGGGCCGAGCCGATCCCCTTGCCGCGATGGCGCGGATCCACGCCGATGACCGGCAGGTACCAATGCGGCTCATCCGGGTGGAACTCCTCCATCCGACCGAGGAACGAGAAGACCGCCTCCTGCCGGTCCGACTCCACGCTGCGAACGATCAGGTCGGCGATGGCGTCGTCATCGATCGGGCCGTTCGGTGGAACCCAGAGCGCGGCGCCGGTGTCGCCGGGGGACCGGTCGGCGGTGCCGGCCGCGAACGCCGCCGCGCCGAAGATCGTGGCCGCTTCCGCGAAGGCGTCCAGGTAGGCGCCGGCATCCGGCCAGAACCACCGGACGACGGCGTCGTCGGCGAACGCGAGGACCAGGATCGGGACGGCGGCGTGTCGGGTCGGTGTCGCCACCTCCGGTTCGTGCGTCGCGACCTCGGACACCTGCGTGATGATGCTCATGACGTGCTCCTTCGACACCGACCACGCTATGGGCGCCGCGGCAGTGACACATGGGTGACGACACGCAACCGACTACGCAGTCCAGCGCGCACCGGCTACGTGCCCGGCCGCTCCAGCAGCCCGTCCCGGATGGCGAAGCTCACGGCTGCCGCACGTGCGCTGCGGCCGCCGACCCCGAGCTTCTGGTACACGGTCGCGAGATGCCGTTCGACGGTCCGGATGCTCAGGAACAGCTCAGCCGCGATCGCCTGGTTGCTCAGCCCGGCGGCGACCATCGCGAGGATCTCGGATTCACGCGGTGAGAGTCGGTTGGGCGCGGCGCCCGACTCGGCGTGCCGCTCCTCGGTGAGCGTCGAGAGGGCTGCAGCGATCGCGGCACGCTCCCGTTGCGCCGCGTCGGTGTCGCCGATCAGCTCGTACGCCCGCTCCAGATCGGCACGCACCCGTGCCGCGGCGATGACCGCGCCGACATCCCGCCAGCGTTGCAGCGCGAGCCGGAGCACGGGAAGCGCGGCCGGACCCTCCTGCTGGGCGAGCAGGAGTCGCCCCTCCGCGTGTGCCGCGGCAGCCTCGAACCCAGCCGTACGGTAGCGGGCCGCCAGGCCGGCGAGCTCGTCGGCAGCGCTCCGGGCGGACTCGAGGTCGCCGACGGCGACCGCCGTCTCGACCACGGCCGGAAGCAGGGGTCCGCGGGCGGCTGCATCCGTGCCTGCGGCGATCAGTGCCGATCGCACGGTGGTGGCCGCACCGAGTGGGTCACCGCGGTCCACGAGCAGGAGTGCAAGACCGGGTTGCGGATCGCGCCCCAACTCATGCGCCCGGCGGAACTGCTGCTCTGCCGTCGACAGCTCCCCGCGCTGGCGGGCGATCTCGCCGAGCAGGTAGTGCGCTTCGGCGATGATCGACACCGTGGCGTTGTCGGGGTTCGCGAGAACGCGGCGCGCCTCGCGTCGAGCCTCGAGCCAATCGCCACGAACCTGCAGGAGGTTCGCCCGGTGCAGTCGGCAGATCCCGATGAACGGACCCGCACCGCCGGGAAGCGATTCGCACCAGCGCGCCGCGGCGGCGGTCCATTCCAGTGCGCGCTGCAGGTCGGCCATCTCCTCGCACGCCGCCATGAGATGGCAGTAGATGTTTCCCGCCCAGTCCGGCGCGAGGTCTTCGGACACCGCGGCCAGCATGGCCTCGTCGAGCAGTGACATGCCGCGAACGATCTCACCCCTGCGAACGAGGACCCGGCCCTGGGCCAGGACGCCGAGGGCCGCGAGCGTCGGATCATCGGAGCGGCTGCCCCGCGCATGCAACGCGCTCGCCCTGCGCTCCGCCGTGTCGAGGTCGCGACGATCGAACGCCATGTCGAACTCGACGTACTCCAGATACCCGTGGATCGGATGATCGGGGATCTCGGCTGCGGCGCGATGGGCACGACCCATCCAGCCCGACGACTGGGCCGTCTCGTTGAGCTGCGCGAGGGTGTATGCGACGTCGAGGGCGATACGGGAGGCTCGATCCGGTGCTCGTTCCGCGATCGCCTGCCCGTATGCCGCCTGAAGGACGGGAAGGGCGGCCTCCAGGTCTCCCATCCACCAGTGGCAGTCGCCCAGGGCGTAGAGGTCGTCCGAGCCGAGCGTCGTGCTGCGGTGCACCCGGGCGAGGATGTTGCGCGCCACGAGCCAGTCATGACGCCGGTAGGCCGCGCGTGCCGTGGCCAGCTCGGCGACGGTGTCCATGGCATCCATGGTGACAGGTCGCACTCGCCCCGGACAGGCGAAGAGGGACGAGAGGCAGAGGACGAGGCGAACGCCTCGAACCCCGGTAGCGTGGCGAGGGTGTCAGGATCGCTTGCCGTCGAGATCGCCGTCCAGGATGCCGCAGGTGTGCGGCTCGCCCTCGCCGGAGGCGCATCTCGCGTCGAGTTGTGCCAGGCACTCGGGCTCGGCGGGCTCACCCCGTCGGCCGGGGTCATCGAGGCGACGGTCGAGCTCGCCGCCGAGGCATCCGTCGCAGGGTTCGTGCACGTGCTGGTGCGTCCGCGAGGCGGCGGGTTCGTGTACGACGCCGACGAGGTCGACACGATCGTGCGCGACATCCGGCTCGTGCGATCGCTGGGGGCCGACGGGGTCGTGGTCGGCGCGCTGACGGATGCCGGCGCACTCGACCTCGAGGCGATCCGCATCTTCGTCGACGCCGCCGAGGGGCTCGACGTCACGGTGCACCGAGCGGTCGATGCCTCCGCCGACCCACTCGGAGCGGTGGCATCCCTCGCGGGGACGCCGGTCCGACGCGTGCTCACCTCGGGTGGCGCAGGCGAGTGCCGCACCGGACTCGGAACCCTGCGCGCCATGGCCGCCGCGACCCGGGACCGGCTCGAGATCATGGCGGGCGGGGGAGTGGCGGTCGGCGACATCGGCGCCCTCGCTGCGGCCGGCGTCGACGCCGTGCACCTCTCGGCACGACGCCGGGCGGTCCGCGGCGGTCCGAGCGGCCCCGGCGGCGGCGAGGTGGGCTTCGACTCGACCGACGATGGCCTCGTGCGGGCGGCGGTCGCAGCGGCGCGCGATGGTGCGGTGACGCGTCCCGCGGTCACTCGTCCCACTCGCTAGTCTGGTCGCCATGGCCCGCGACTCCGACGACGACGCCCTGCGATGGGAAGGCGACGACGACCCGACGCTGGCGCCGGGGTGGAAGGCCGTCGGCACTCCCGCATCGCCGCAGCCACGGGCCGACGAGGCCCCTCGCGACGACGAGGAGGACGCGCCGGATGCCGCAGCGCCGGCGAGCTCGGCCGAACTCGTGGTGCTCGGCGTGCTGGGCGGCGTGTACCTCCTCTATACGGTGGGCTGGCTCATCGTGGCGACGTCCCAGGCACCGGCGCTCGCCGACCCCGTCGCCCAGTTCATGTACGGACTCGGACGGTGGTTCGCGGTCGCGGCGCCGCCACTGTGGTTCGGCGCCGTGCTCTGGCTCGCGTCCGGACGTCGGCGCGCGAGGCTCGCGTGGCTCATCGCTGGCGCCCTCCTGCTCGTTCCCGTGCCGTTCCTGATTCGAGGATGACGATGACCGACGCATCCGCTTCCGACGCCGACGCGACCGGCTCCGTGGGTCGTTCCGGCGAGCCGCCTGCGCACGCGGCGACGCCGCTGTGGCTCGCCGTCACGATCGCCGTGGTCTTCGGCATCTTCTACGCCTACGACGTGTGGGAGGCGGTGCGCGATCTCGTCGGCATGAGCCTCATCGTCGGCGACCTCGGGGTGTCGTTCGCCGGGATCGGCATCGCCCTCCTCGTCGCCGCCCTCATCGTGCCGTTCGCCGTCTTCGCTCTCGCGTTCTGGCTCGGCCGCACGCGCGGACCGTTCGAGCAGCTCCTGCTGTTCCTCGCCGGCTACGCCCTCGTGCAGGCGCTCTCGCTCGGCCTGGCGTCGTTCTTCGGACTCGGCGGCATCGACTTCTCGTGACGGCCGAGACGTCACAGAACTCACGCGGCATGCACGCTCCAGTAGAGTGAACGGGTAGTAGCGCCCCCACGGCGTGTGGCGCATCCACTCGCACATCCAGCGCCGAGCGCGCGTCTCGCCCCGAAGGAATCGTTCGTGTCAAAGCCGGTCGTGCTGATCGCCGAAGAACTCTCGCCCGCCACCGTCGACGCCCTGGGGCCGGACTTCGACGTCCGCAACGTCGACGGCACCGACCGTCCGGCGCTGCTCGCGGCGCTCGCCGACGCGAACGCGATCCTCGTGCGCTCGGCGACCAAGGTCGACGCCGAGGCCATTGCGGCCGCGCCGAAGCTCCAGGTCATCGCCCGCGCGGGCGTCGGCCTCGACAACGTCGACATCAAGGCGGCGACGACGGCCGGGGTCATGGTCGTGAACGCGCCGACCTCGAACATCATCTCGGCCGCCGAACTCACCGTCGGTCACATCCTGAGCCTCGCCCGCCACATTCCCGCCGCCCATTCCGCCCTCGCGCAGGGGGAGTGGAAGCGGTCGCAGTACACGGGCGTCGAGCTCTACGAGAAGACCATCGGCATCATCGGCCTCGGCCGGATCGGCGCGCTCATCGCGGCGCGCCTGCAGGCCTTCGGCACCGAGGTCATCGCCTACGACCCGTACATCACCGCCGCTCGGGCGCAGCAGCTCGGCGTGCAGACGGTGAGCCTCGACGAACTGCTCGAGCGCAGCGACTTCATCACGATCCACATGCCGAAGACCCCCGAGACGACCGGCATGATCTCGACGGAGCAGCTCGCGAGGATGAAGCCGACGGCGTATGTCGTGAACGTCGCCCGCGGCGGGCTCATCGACGAGGACGCGCTGTACGAGGCGCTCGCCGCCCGAAGGATCGCGGGTGCCGGCCTCGACGTGTTCGTGTCCGAGCCGCCGCGTGAGTCGCCGCTGCTGTCGCTGCCGAACGTCATCGTCACCCCGCACCTCGGCGCGTCGACCGACGAGGCGCAGGAGAAGGCGGGCGTGTCGGTCGCGAGATCCGTGCGCCTCGCCCTCGCCGGCGAGCTCGTGCCCGACGCGGTGAACGTCGCCGGCGGCGTCATCGACCCGTACGTGCGTCCGGGCATCCCGCTCGTCGAGAAGCTCGGCCAGCTCTTCGCCGGCCTCGCGGATGCGGCGATCACGAGCCTCGACGTCGAGGTGCACGGCGAGCTCAACGACTACGACGTGAGCGTCCTCAAGCTCGCGGCGCTGAAGGGCGTGTTCACGAACGTCGTGAGCGAGACGGTCTCGTACGTCAACGCGCCGCTCCTCGCCGAGCAGCGCGGCATCGACGTGCGCCTCATCACCGACGGCGTGTCGCCCGAGTACCGCAACGTCATCACGCTCAGCGGTGCGCTCGCCGACGGTCGCCAGCTCTCGGTGTCGGGCACCCTCACGGGCACCAAGCAGATCGAGAAGCTCGTCGGCATCAACGGCTACGAGATCGAGGTGCCGATCGCGACGACGCACCTCATCATGGAGTACACCGACCGGCCGGGGATCGTCGCGATCTACGGTCGTGAGTTCGGCGACGCGGGCATCAACATCGCCGGCATGCAGATCGCGCGTCGAGAGGCGGGCGGACAGGCCCTCAGCGTGCTCACGGTCGACTCGCCGGTTCCCGTCGAGGTGCTCGAGCGTGTGCGTGGCGCGATCGACGCCGACGTGCTCGTCGAGATCGACATCACCGACTAGGCGACGACGGGTCGGCCGCGAGCCGTTCCAGCAGGGCGACGAGCGCGTCCATCTGCGCGGCGCGCGGCGCATCGATGCCGAGCTCGTCGTCGTCACCGTGCAGGGCGGAGTCGTAGTACAGCCCGTCGCCGATGAGCGTGATCGCCAGCGCGACGGTCGGGTCCGAGACGTGTCGACGCACGGCGTCGAACCACCGCTCGCGCACCGACCGGATCATGCGCACGGCTGACGGATGCCCCGCCTGCGCCAGCCGCGCGGCGGCGACCCCCGCGCGCTCGAAGGCCGTGTCGTTCGCCACCGACGAGCGGACGAAGTAGGCGACGGCTCCTTCGGGCGCCGCCGCCATGACGGCCAGGTCGTCGTCGACGAGCGCCGAGAAGCGCGTCAGCAGTCCCTCGATCAGCGCCTCGCGAGTGGCGAAGTGGTAGAGCAGGCCGCCCTTGGAGACCCCGGCCGCCCGGGCCGTGGCGTCGAGGGTCGCTGCCCGTTCGCCCTCCTCCATGAGGAGGCGTTCGAAGGCGTCGAGCACGGCATCGCGGGCGGCGGGTGGACGGCTCATGCGGTCGATCGTACCGAGCTTCGAAGCGGCATCCTCTGATACTATACCGACCAGACGGTACAGTTATGGGAGCCCCGAGATGAACGAGACGACGCACACGACCGCCGGCGACCGGGCTCCTGTGCCCGAGGCGCATGCGGCACCCCCGCGGGTGAGGGCGCCTCGTCGTGCATGGACCTCGCTCGTCGTGCTCATGCTGCCGGTGCTGCTCGTCTCGGTCGACAACACGGTGCTGAGCTTCGCGCTGCCCGCCATCGCGACCGACCTGGCTCCCACCGCTGCCCAGCAGCTGTGGATCATCGACGCGTATCCGCTCGTGCTCGCGGGACTCCTCGTCGCGATGGGCAGCGCGGGGGACCGCTTCGGCAGGCGGCGCATGCTGCTGATCGGCTCGATCGGATTCGCCCTCGTCTCGGTGGCGGCCGCCTTCGCTCCGACCGCCGAGGCCCTCATCGCCGCCCGCGCGGCGCTCGGCTTCTTCGGCGCGATGCTGATGCCCTCGACGCTGTCGCTCCTGCGCGCGATCTTCACCGACCGCGAGCA
>JAPSJU010000463.1 GCA_031178025.1 Agromyces sp.
TGAAGAGGAGCACGACGTAGACCACCCCGTTGAGCACCCAGAACGCATCGAGCCAGAGGTGGAACCACAGGAAGATGCCGAGCCGCCGCGGCGCCCGCGCGGTGCGCGGCCATCGGGTGTTGTCACGGGTCCAGAACCCGGGCGGCCGTCGCTTCGATCGCAGCTGGTACCCGGTGCGCACGATGAGCAGCAGGAAGAAGCTGTTGAGGAAGTGCTGCCACCCGAGCCATGCCGGGATGCCGACGGGCGTGGCGTCCGGCGGTGGCAGGATGCCCGGGTAGCTCGCGATGAAGTCCTGCCCGCTCGCGGTGCCGCGGATCCAGCGCGCGAGCAGCACGACCACGGCGACGACCACGACCGAGATCACGGTCGCCCAGATCACCCTGGTGCGCTGCGCCCTCCACCACTCGGCGACCCGAGCGGGCTTCGTCGAGGTCACGGTCATCTGGGCGGGGTCCTTCTCGTGGGGATGCGCTCGATGAGCCGAGCGGGCGTTCGCGATGCCGGGCACGCCGACGGGGCCGGCACGCCGGGGCCCGCCGAGCGCGGTCGTGATCAGCGGATGCCTCGACCCTAGCGCCGGGCGCCCCGAGTGCGAAGTCCGCCCGCAACAGGTCGCCATGCACGGCCGTCGCCCCGTCACGACCGATGCCCAGACAGCGGCACTAGTGTTGCAGCACGGGGCCGTCCGGGCTCCCGACCAGAGGGCGTCACCGTGTCAGACAAGTCACCGAAGAAATCGTCCAGCAAGACCGCCGCGTCGAAGACCCTCAAGGAGAAGCGGGCCGACAAGAAGGCGAAGGTCGCGGGTCGCTCCGGCAACGACGTGAGCGACGCCACGCACCGCAGGTAGGGGATGCCTCGGCCGCGCCGGTCCGTTCCCTGGGCTCGGCGCGGCGGACGGATCAGCCCGTGACGTCGGCCAGGAAGTCGAGGGTCTGCGCGAGGGCCACGTGCGCCTCGTCGTAGTCGAGGTGGAACTGGTACTCGTGCGGCAGTGCGGGCTCGTGGTCGGCAGGCCAGAACAGCGACGTCACGTCGACGCCGCGCTCCTGCAACCGTTGCGACATCGGGATCGACTGCAGCCACGTGAGCCCGTCGCCGTTCCCGCCTGAGATGAAGGTGGGCGGGAAGTCCGACGTGGCGAAGTCGATCGTCGACATGAGCGAGCCGGGCGCGGAGGCCGACCAGTCCTGCGTGCCCGTGTACGACCAGAGGGCCGTCTTGAACCCCCATGCCACGAGTCCGTCGAGCCGGGCCATCGCGGCCAGGTCGTAGACGCCGCAGTTCAGCACCGTGCCGACGAGCTGATCGGGGTCGAGCGCCGGCGTGATGTCGAGCAGGTCGGCGTACTCGGGGTTCGTGGTGAGCGCCGCGACCTGGCTCGCGAGCTGCGACCCGGCCGAGTCGCCGGCGATGACGATGCGATCCGGGTCGATGCCGAGTTCCGCGGCGTGCTCGTCGAGGTAGGCGAGGGCGTCGTTCGCCTGGTGCACCGCCGTGGG